>JAGAEB010000155.1 GCA_017613335.1 Methanosarcinaceae archaeon | reverse complement strand
TTCCTGCATCTCTTTGTTTTTCCGTTCCTGCATCTCTTTGTTTTTCCGTTCCTGCATCTCTTTGTTTTTCCGTTCCTGCATCTCTTTGTTTTTCCGTTCTTTCTCTGCCTGCCGTTTTCATGACTCCTGCTTTTCCGCCGGCAATATAAAGTCCCGTCAAGAGGAAGATCATCGACACAAGCGCTTCGGATGCATAAAAGACCGGACGCGGCAGCGGGATTTCAGGAAACCCGGCCAGGATCGGCAGGAATCCGATGAAAAGGGCTGTCGTCAGGATCCCGAATGCAAAACCGCGGGCATTCGGAAACATTTTCGCCGTTTCAAAGAGTGTCAGGGGCATCGTCATATTGAACAGAAAAACAGCAAGCGTCCCGCAGACGGGATTATCCGGGAAAAGGAAAAGAAAAGCGCAGAAAAGCAGCGTCACAAAAGACGTGCGTCCCGTTCCGAACCTGTCAGCCAGAAAACCGCCGCAGGTCTTTCCGAGGACAACGCCGGCGACAACGGCAAAAGCCCAAAGACCGGTCTTCCATGAAAAAGAAAACGTCATGCCGGCATATGAACGGAGAATGACGACCAGAACAAAAAGGATCAAAGCCGCCAAAGGTATTCCCATGCTGACATTTTTTGTGCTGACATTTTTTGTGCTGACATTTTCTGCGCCATCTGTTTTCATTCTGACTGTTTTCGTGCTGACCGTTTTCGTGCCGGCACAGACAGGTCTGATATCGACCGGTCCGTTCCCGGAAGATGTTCCCGGCGGACTGAGATAAAAAACCGCCGCCGAAAAAACGATAACTGCAGAAACAAGAACGACAGCAGGGGCGAGAAAGACTGCAGAGGCATAAAGCACAGAAAATGAATCCGGGAAAACAAAGCCGCCTCCAATCGAAACGGAGGGGTTTTCAGAAAGGAGAGACTGCAAAGGATCAGAAACCATCTTTGCAGCAAGCGTTCCGAGGAAAAGACCGAATGCCCCGGGCGAGACAAAAACGCCGAGCGGCCATTGTTTCTTTGTCCTGAAATGAAGAACATCTGTCCCGCCGCCGACATGGAAACAGCAGTTCCCGATGCCGAGAAGAACAGCAAAAACGACCGGAAAATGATAGACGGGAAGCAAAAGAACCGACGCTGTCAGAACAAGTCCGAAGACGGCAAACACCGAATTGCGGTCTGCATAATCAGCCATCAGCCCGACCGGCATCTGAAGCGCAAAAGCGCAGAAATTATAAAGGAAAAGCAAAAGAACGATCTGATCACGATCCTGCAGACAAAGGATCAGCGAGATCATTCCGAACGCACAGATGAGATCCGTCATAAAATGACCGAAAGAATAGGCCGCAAGAAGTTTTTTCTGAACCGCCGGCAGACGATCCGAACCATCCGTGATCTCAGTCATAGATAACCCGCCTCTTCTGATTTCTCCGATATTTCTTTTTCTGCCTTTTCTTTCCGGCTTTCTGTCTTTTCTTTCCGGCTTTCTGTCTTTTCTTTCCGGCTTTCTGCCTTTTCTTTCCGGCTTTCTGCCTTTTCTTTCCGGCTTTCTGTCTTTTCTTTCCGGCTTTCTGTCTTTTCTTTCCGGCCTTCTGCCTTCTCTTTCCGGCTTTCTGTCTTCTTTTTTGAGGTCTTCCCTGCCGCCCCCGGGATCGGAACCACTGATCGAGCGTCGGCTGCTTCGGCACAAATGATCTGTTCAGTTTTTCAACAGCATTCAGCACTCTTGTCTGCGAGAAATCCTTTTTCCCGCAGAGGAAAATGATGAGTCCTTCCCGGTCCGGTCTTTTTCTGTCGAGGGAATATTCCGTCGTGACCGGCGGATCCATAAAGAACTGCCTCGCTTTCCTGATGCGTCCGATCTCTTCTTCGTCATCGAATTTCCGCATGTCGAGAACGCTGAAAATGTCTTTTTCGGCTTTGATGTATTCAAGGGCGCGCTTCGGACCGATGCCCGGTATCCCGTGATTGAAATCCGTCCCGATACAGAGCCCGATGTCGATCAGCTGTTCCTGTGTCAGACCGGCCGCCTCGAGCGATCTTCTGAGGGAGATGATCTCCGGTTTAAGATAAACGGTCCTGCCGCCGACTTTGCGGCGTCCGCTGACCGTCAGATTTCTGATGACGTTTTCCGCGCCGAATAAAAATGAATCATAATCCTGGGACGAAGCAAGATCAACATCTCCCGTTTTTGTCATATATGCCGCCTGCGCTTCTCCTTCCGACGGACTTTCGACATACGGGATCCCCATCAGGCGGAGGAGTTCTTTGGCCTCTTCCACGATCTCAGGACTGATATGGGCGGAAGCCGACGCATATTTCTGCGCTTCCTCAATGTCGCCCCTTTCTTTGGCCAGCTCCCATTTCTCAAGAGCCCGGTTTCTGATCTCGCGCCTTTTCCCGATCGTCTCCGATTTCATCTCAGGCGGTTTTCCGTCAAAAATATAGACCGGACGGATGCCCGCTTCAACAAAAGACGACGTCCTTGAAAGAAGGCCCGAAAGATGGGACGTCGGATTCCCGCGGTCATCCGTCAGCGGATCACCGTTTCCGAGACGCATCGCTGTAATGAACTGATAGATCATATTGTAAGCATCAAACGCGATCGTTTTGCCTTTTAACGATGACATATCCGTTTCTTCTTTGATCAGGATCGATCCGATATCTACACCCATTGACATCCCCCGGGATTTTCTGTATTTTGATCATCTTGATTGTTTATTCTGTCTGCTCAGTCTGTTTTTCATCGGCAGGAACGCCGATAAAGTAACCCGGTGTCGCTTCCGTGATCCTGATCAGCGCCGTTTCTCCGGGCTTCAGATCCGTTCCGTTGACGACGACCGGCTTATAGTCTTCCGTTCTTGTCATGACGCCGCTCTGCCTGGCATATTTGGACACGAAGACCTGAACTGTTTTTCCGATCATTTTCTTTTTTGAATCCAGTTTGATCTCCGATGTCAGCGCCGTCAGCCTTTTTGATCTTTCCGCCAGGATCCTCGAATCCAGATTGCGGAGCGCAAAAGCTTTTGTCCCGGGACGCGGCGAATATCTCGAAATATTGACTTTATCCGGGCGGAAATGACGGACCCATTCCATCGTCATCTCAAAATCTTCATCCGTCTCACCGCAGAAACCGACGATGATGTCCGTAAAAAGATTCATATCCGGAAATGCTTCACGGAATCTTTCAATGATCATCGCCGTATCCGACATTTTATGACGGCGGTTCATCGTCTCAAGAACGCGCTCGGACGCCGACTGGATCGGCAGATGAAGCAGTTTGTAGATCTTGGGACTTCTGAAAGATCCGATCAGATCATCCAGGATCGGCATGACAGAAAATGGGTTCATCATACCGACACGCACTCTGAAATCTCCCGGGATCTCTGTGATCATGTTCAGAAGACCCGGAAGACGAAGTCCTTCATAAGGCGATCCGTTCCTGAAATCAAGACCGTACTGACTGTCATCCTGAGACGTGATCCAGATCTCACGGCATCCCTCTTCGACCGCCGTTCTGATATCCCGGACGATCTCCTCAGGCGGGAATGAAACAAGACGGCCGCGCGCCAGATGAACGATACAGTAGGAACAGGCGAACTGACATCCCGTCGAGATCTGACAGATGTGGATGTTCTCATTGTATCTGACCCTGGGCATATTGAGAAAACCTTCCGGTCTGTCCGAAAACAGACGAAGCTGTTTTTCTGATCTTCCGGATTCATCTTCCGTTTTTTTCTCCTTTCCTGCGCCGCTCTCCGTTCCTTCCCTCCTTTTTTCCGCAGCTTCTATCGAAAGCAGCGCGTCACGGATCTTCGGCACGGCATTGACGCCGATGATCATTGCTTCAGGATTCGCATGAAGGATAAGATCGAGCTGGACTTCAGGCATACATCCTGTGACGATGACTTTTTTTCCGAGTTCCCCGAAACGGCGGATCTGATAAAGGATCTTCTGCTCTGTCGTGTATTTGACGGTGCAGGTATTGCAGATATAGACCTCTGCTTCTTCTGCAGAGACCGATTCATGTCCCATGGCACGAATAATGCCGGCCATCGTTTCCGCAGCAGCCTGGCTTGCAGAACAACCGAACGATTCAAGATAGATTTTCATAGTCAAACGGCTCCGGTTTTCCGGAAATAATGATCAGAATAAGATCAGGACGATCAGAAAACACATCATTGACAAATAACGCATGAATAACGTACGAATAACATACGAATAATACATGGATAAAGAACAAACAACACACGAACAACACACGAACAACGCACAAACAACACACGAACAACGCCCAAATAACGCACACGAACAGCCAAAAAAGAACAAAAAGAAACAAAGACCGGACAAAACAATACAGCAGAACGGCCGGTCATCTCCGGTCAACTTCTCTTCTCAAAACAGAATGATCGTTCCATTGCCTGTCATCTGCAATGAAACAATCTCTCCGTTTTCAGCCCTGATCAGAGGAAGATCTGTTTTTTCGTCTTGTCGATCGCATAGTAGCTTTCCGTGACGCGGACGCATCCGGATGCGCCGATCGTCAGCGTCGTCAGGCGCACGTTTCCGTCATTGAAGATCTTTGCAGCGCGCATGATCGGTCCTTCCGTGACGGCCGTTGCGGCAAAAATGACATCCTTTCCCGGAACGAGGTCTTCCGTGTTGCGGATCTTTGAGATCTCATTTTCGGGGATGCCCATTTTTTCCAGACGCGGCAGTTTTTCCGCCAGTTCTTTCCGGATATCTTCTTCGGATTTTCCGTTGGCGACAGAGGGAAGAACAAGTCTTCCGGTCACTTTTCCGCCGAGACATTTCACGGCGCTCGCCGTGAGGACGGCTTCACCGGAACCGCCGGCGCCCATGACCATATCCACATTGACATTTCCGATGCAGGTAAAAACGCCGGGCATCAGATCGCCGTCCGGGATCAGAGACACGCGGGCACCTGCTTCACGGAGTTCTTTGATAAGTTTTTTATGCCTGTCTCTTTCAAGAACGACGACAGAGACTTCACTGATCTCTTTTCCGAGAGCTTCGGCGACGATCTTCAGATTTTCAAGAGGTGATGCATCGATGCTGACAGATCTGCCGGTCTCTTTTTCATAGCGGACGACTTCGGGACCGACGACGATCTTGTCAAAATAGATATCCGGGCCATGGAAAATGCCGCCCTTTTCAGCCATGCACATCACCGTAATGGAACCGTTGATGTTGTCGGCGGCCAGATTCGTTCCTTCAAGCGGATCGACAGCGATCTCCACTTCCGGACCGTTTCCCGTTCCGACTTCTTCGCCGATAAAGAGCATCGGCGCTTCATCACGTTCACCTTCGCCGATCTTGATCGTTCCCTTGATATCGATATGATTCAGCATGCGGCGCATGGCTTCCGTGGCCATATGGTCGGCATATTTGCGGTCGCCGCGGCCGACTTCATAAGCAGATGCAACGGCGGCGGCTTCGGTAATATGGATCAGATGCGGAAGGACATTCTTTTCGATCGGTCCTGCCGCCGTATTCATTAAAGTTTCAGCTTTGTCAGAAAAATTCATTGAAAACACCGGATTTCAGTCTGATATTTATCGTCTTTTATCAAAATTAATGGCTGGTCAATGAAATTACCAAATAAAGGATTAGACGGAATTATTAATATTAAATTTTCCGAACGTCCGTTCATATGCCGGAAAAATCATTTCGTATGATCGACAAGCGCGACTCTTTCGATGACGAGATCTTCAAAAAGTTCAGCCGGGATATCCGGGCAGCTTCTGCCGGATCCGGTCTTTCCTGTTTCCGCCTCAAACGAAACGGCCCGGATCTCGTCCTCTCCGATGCTGAAAAAAGAAGCCTGTTTTTCTCTGTTTTCGCAGGGTCTGACCGTTTCATCAAATCCTTTCACACAGATCAGCCCGGAAAGCAGACCTTCCGCCGCGCCGATCTGATCCGGACTGCTGCCGCTCAGAACAAAAAGACAGTTCACATCTCCTTCAAAAAGGCCTATCTGAAACGCTTTTTCGATCTGACGCTGTCCCGAGGCGAACCGCATGATCTCAAGACCGCGGTCTTTGGCGCCGTTCCTGCCCGTCTCAAAAGCCTCGGCCGCTCTTTTCACGGCAAATAAAATATGACGGCGCCCGGCGATCATATCTGCATTAAGACCCTGAACAGAGACCCTCGTTTCCGATGCGATCTCACCCGTTTTTTTCAGAAACGCTTTCAGATCATCAATATGACAGGTTCCTGATATCATTCCCGCATAAAAATCACCGAAACGGATCAGCCCCTGCTTTTCTGTCTTATCAGCTGTCCTGCCGTCTGTCCTTTCATCTGCCGTCATCATCTGCCGCCGTCATCTCTCAATCTGATGACCTGAAAAAGCATCCTGATAATAAGAGACTTGCTCCGTCCGGACCGGGATATCTTCCTGTCAGAAAACTTCCTGTCAGAAAGATGTCTCCCGGTCAGAAATATATATCATAAAAAAGAAGAGGCACTGCATGACCGCATCATCAGACACCGGAGATCTTTCAGAGTTCCGGAAGAATCGTGTATGGGAACTCGATTTTCTGCGCGGCATTGCTCTGGTCATGATGATGATCATGCATTTCTCATATGATGTCAGATATGAATTCGGCTTTTGCGCATTCGCCTTCCTTGAAGATCCATGGTTCCGGGAATTCATCCATCCGGTCATTCTCCTCCTCTTCGTCGGCATTTCCGGCGTCTGCTGTTCTTTTTCCGGAAACAATCTGAAAAGAGGTCTGAAACTCCTCATCGTCTCTGCAGGACTGACGATCGCTACTCTGTTCATTACAGAATATCTCGGGATCTATTGCCTGATCCTGTTCAACGTTCTTCATCTTCTGAGCGTTTCAATACTGGTCTACGCCTTTCTGACTTCCGCTGAAAAAAAGATCCCGGGGTCCGGGACCGATCCCCGGATAAAAAATGCCTTCAGTCTCATCATCGGCTTTATAGGCCTTTACATCATCGTCCTGAACAACAATCTCAGTCTGTATGATTATGCCTCCGACAGCCCTCTTCTGATGCCTCTGGGCATTTCAGTCAGCAATATGCCTGACGTTGTCGATTTCATGCCGATCATTCCGTGGATGGGCATCTTTCTTGTCGGAAGCGTTATCGGAAGGACATGCTATTCTGAAAAAAGATCTCTCTTCCCGCTGCCCGCCGCATCGGAAAGGAAGATCCCGGCGATCGCAGGATACGCCCTGTCCGTCCCGGAATTCCTCGGAAAACATTCACTTTCGGTCTATGTCATCCACCAGCCGGTCTTTTACAGCATCCTGTATCTGATCTTTTCCCTGCCGGCATAAGATGTGAAAACCGCCGGACAAAAAGATCGGGCAAAAAAAGAAAAAAGGTATCGAACGGAATGATCCCTCTGAGACCCTGATAAAACAGAAATTCCGGATCATCCTTTCCCGGATCATCTTTTTTCCGGATCATCCTTTCCCGGATCATCTTTTTTCCGGATCATCCTTTTCCGGATCATCTTTTTTCCGGATCATCTTTTTTCCGGATCATCCTTTTTTCAGGATCTTTTCCATGACATACGCTTTTCTCCGACCGTCCGCCGTTTCAAAAAATCCGGGGATCTCTCCTGTCGTGATGAATCCTTCCGTCTCATAGATCCTGCGCGCGGGCGCCCAGTCTTCATTAACGATAAGAACGATCCGGCCGATCTTCTGATTCTTTTTAAGGATCATGTCAAGGGATCTTCTGAAAAAGAATCTGCCGAGACCTTTTTTATTTTTACGGGGCGCATCCGGCCGGACGGCAAAAGATGAAATATAAAGAATATGCCCTTCCGGGTCATGGGCTTCTTTTGCGGAATGACCGAGCGCGAAATCGTTTTTTGGCAGGCCGGGCATACAGCCTCTGATCTCGGAACAGAAATAACCGTAAATTTCCGAAGCCCTGTCATCAGGAGAGCAGCCGCTTTCCGATCCCGTAAACGGCTGATACTTCAGGACCGTATTGCAGAAAAAAGATGTTTCGAGCCTTTCCAGGAAAACGCTTCTCTCCTCGCGGATCCCCTCAGCAAAACACTTGTCTTCCGTCAGCATCAGACTGTCGATGTGTTCAGGAAAAGCCCAGTCAACATAAAAATCCTGAAAATCGTTTTCTCCGTTTTCCATATTCCTCAGTCCCGATGCAGCAACGGCATATGCTGCCGGCTGTAATTATTCTGCCGACTGTAAATATTCTGCCGGCCGCAGGCAGACACATTATCTGTCTGCATTCACAGGCTGCGGCCGGCTTTCTGTCTCCGGTCAAAAAGAGACCGGCATTTATTCGACTTTGTCCAAAGCTTCCTTCAGAGCTTCTTCCTGTTCTTTTTTCGAAGTGTAATTGCTCGTCCGGCGCATGAGGGTCACGCTTTCTGACATTGCCGAATAGACGGTGCCGACGCCTCTGGCGTTATTCGTATAAGTACGGGCATACATCCGGTCGATGCCGATATTACCGGCTTCTTCGGCGGCATCCATGTTCGCACCGAGGAACATGAACGTCCACGAACATTCCTTCTGACGGTATTCGATCATCTTCTTCACGACATCAAGCGTGAACTCGGTGCTGGCATTCTCCATGCCGTCCGTCGTAATGACGATTATTACTTTCTCAGGACGCTCTTCTTCAGGCACAGACGCCAGCCTCTCACCGATCTTATTGACGGTGCGGCCGACAGCATCCAGCAAAGCCGTCATGCCGCGGGGATAGTATTCTTTTTCTGTGATCGGGCTGACATCCTTGATATTGACATGATCGTGAAGCATTTCATAACAGTCATCAAACAGAACAGTCGTCACGAAAGCTTCGCCTTCTTCGGCTTTCTGTTTTTCGATCAATGAATTAAATCCGCCGATGGTATCTTTTTCAAGACCTGACATCGATCCGCTTCTGTCCAGAATAAATACAAGCTCAACTAAATCTTTTTTCATGATTTCAGAGTCTCCTTTCTTATTATTGCCGTACGGCATACCGTAACGCCGCCGGCATCACCCCCGGGAGGGATCGAACCTCTCCTTTCCGGTTTCATGACCGGAAAGCCCTTCTTTAAAGACGGGGACAGACGATGAAGGCAGACCTGAATCTCCGCTCTGTATTTCTCTGTACCTGATGCATATCGGATACATACCTGATGCATATCTGACCGGCCGGCCGCACTGACGACTGACTGAATGTGACGATGCCGCAGACTGCAAAATATCAAAAAACATAACAGCAAAGCATATTGAATTCGTATTCATAAAATCAATACAAAACAACAACGCAGATCAAAACAACGACACAAAACAACGGCGCTAAACAACGACAAACAGACCAAACAAAAACGGAAGTAAAACGTGGGGCCGGTGAGATTTGAACTCACAACCGACGGGTCTCTCCGAATGGCTGAACTAACAGCACACTTTTAAGCGCACTCAGCGCTCCAACGGCTCCTCATCGCATTTCCCCGTCGGGAAATACTCAGATGACACGTCGCTCATCATATATCCGCTGGAGCCCATCGCCCTACCAGGTTAGGCCACAGCCCCCCGTTTACAAAAGTCTGAGCCATGAATATGACTTAAACGATTCGTAAAAGAGATTTATCCAATATAAAGATTTTGACGGAACAGGAAAAACACAAAAGATAAACGATAAACACCGGATGACACAGCGCACCGCAGTGTACACGACCGCACTGATCCGTCCGGCATGAAAAAAGTAAGAAGCGCCCGGTGCAGGATTTGAACTTGCGATCTTCTGAGAAGAAGTAGTTTTCGAGACTACCGCCTTACCGCTAGACTAACCGGGCACTCAACAACAGAGTTTCAGGAACCGGATCTGAATCCGTTCAGACATCATCCGGACACAGAAACGGAACGGGATGCATCTGCATACCGACTGTTCAGAATTCAGATGACGATCAGAAACTGAATAAAGACCTCTGAACGCTCCTGTCTTTATCGCGCTTCTGTCTTTCGTCATCATCGCCGGAGCCGTTCCCTGAACTGTCCCCTCTATTATCATTTTTAATATAAATACTTTTAAGTTTCCGGCTGCCGTCATCATCCGGATCAGCGCCGTCATGCCTGCTGTCATACCCGCCGTCATGTCCGTTGCCGTACCCGTCATCATCTTCCGGATCCGGAGCAGCATTCTTCCGGAAACGCGCCTGTCCGGGCTTTTTCCTGAATTCGAGCGTTCCGTACTGACCACCGCCGCCGGCGCATATTTCAATACCGTTGTTTCTGAAAGCGATGATCGCTTCCTGAACCGCAGGACCGACGACAGCCAGTCTCTCCGGCCTGTCATTCAGAAGGACCGCCGTTTCCGATCCGAAAGACGAGACGAGCGTTTCATAAGTGCCTGAAACGCCTTTTGTTGAAACGGATTTATGCCCCAGGGCGCGCATGATGATCTCGGCGAGCGGGATCGTATGGAAATAAGGCGGCCTGTATTCAGGAACGGATGATGCCGCTTCTTCCGGGGTCAGATCCGCCAGTTCATTCACGCGGTCCGCAACGCCTTTCGTGATCTTTGAACGGCATTCCGGGCATTTCCATCTGTAAGATGTCGCTTCCGCAAGAGAATAGTGCAGATTACATTCCGGGTTGATACAGGCCGAATCATGATATTTTCCTTCCTGCGGATAAAATCCGACATTCAGGACAGCATTATATCCCTGTTTTCTGAGAATCGCTTTTTTCAGCCCGTCAAACGAAAGACCGCCGTCATCCGGAACGGAAAACCGTGTAAATTCACGGCCGAGCTTGTTCGTCCACGGCGAATGCGCATCCGAAGACGAAATATAAGTCAGATGACGGATCTCGGATATCCTGTCTGCATAGGAGCTGTCCGCCGAAAGACCGAGCTCCAGAAAAGAAACATCCTTCGTCCGGTCTCCGTAACAGTCTGAGATCGAATCATGCGTCCCGTACATACCCGTCCACGGTGTAAACGAATGACACGGCCCGAAAAGCGCGTCCGCCGATCCTGCCAGATCTGCGATCTCTTCACCTGAAAGAGCCAGAGAAGGTCTTCCGTCCGCATCGGTCTTTCCGAAACGGGCACAGGCCTCCGCCAGTTCCTGAGCTTTTGAAAGCGACGGCAGGATGATCAGATGATGGACCTTGTTCCGGTCTTCGATCTCGACAGTCGGAATAAAATGAGTCCTGCCGCAGATGATCGTCTCATCATTGACGGCATATTTCCGGATCTCCTCAAACCAGCGCGGATGCAGGATATCGCCCGTTCCGACAAGATCGATCCCTTTTTTGGCAGCTTCCGCCGCGATCGTCTCCGGAACCATTCTGTCCGAACAGGCTGCAGCATATCTCGAATGAATATGAAGATCCGCATTGATTTCCATAAAAAAGTAAACAGATATGATCCTATAAAAGCGAATTCATGCGGATCTTCCCGATCGGATCTTCTGTTTGTCACAGGCTGTTTTCTCTGCAATGTCTCTGCTGTCACTTCCCTGCTGTCACATCCGTGCTGTCACTTCCCTGCTGTCACATCCGTGCTGTCACTTCCCTGCTGTCACATCCGTGCTGTCACATCCGTGCTGTCACGCTCTGCTGTCACTTCCCTGCTGTCA
>JAGAEB010000154.1 GCA_017613335.1 Methanosarcinaceae archaeon | reverse complement strand
GCCTCTGTCAGTCTCTGTCAGCCTTTGTCAATCTCTGTCAGCCTCTGTCAGTCTCTGTCAGCCTTTGTCGGTCTCTGTCAGTCTCTGTCAGCCTTTGTCGGTCTCTGTCGGTCTCTGTCAGCCTCTGCCGGACTCTGCCTTTCTTTATTGTCCCCATCGTCCGTTTCCGGCTCATTCCGGGACAAAAATCAGAACCGTTTAATATCGGCTCTGCGTTTTTCAATTTATGTTACATATCGGATGTCATTTATCGGTTTCAAAGGGTTACCTCCACATGGGCAGAGAAGCCATGTCCATCGGCGCGGATACGTTCCAGTTCTTTACGAGAAATCCGAGAGGCTGTCAGATGAAGCCTGTCGATCCGGCCGATTCGGAAGCTCTCCGGGCGCTGATGGAAAAAGAGCATTTCGCGCCGATCCTGGCGCATGCGCCGTATACGCTCAATGCCTGCGCGGCAGACCCCACTCTCCGCAGTTTCGCAAAAAACGTCATGGCGGAGGATCTGAAGATCATGGATACGCACGTTCCGGGAAATATGTATAATTTCCACCCCGGCAGCCATGTCAAACAGGGAGCGCAGGCCGGCATTGAAATGATCAGGGAACACCTGAATGCGATCCTTTATCCGGAACTGAAGACGAAAATCCTTCTTGAGACCATGTCCGGAAAAGGCTCCGAGGTCGGCAGAAATTTCGACGAGATCGCGAAGATCATCGACGGAACGGAACTTGATGAACATCTCGGCGTCTGTCTGGATACCTGCCATGTTTTTTCCGCAGGATATGATATTGTCAGTCATCTCGACGATGTCCTCGATGAATTTGACAGCGTCATCGGTCTTGACCGTCTCTGCGCGATCCATCTCAACGACAGCATGACGCCTTTTGCCTCCAACAAGGACAGACACGCCTGTATCGGTGAAGGAAGCCTCGGTCTTTCGGCAATTATTGATATCATCAATGAAAAAAGGCTGAAAACTCTCCCGTTCTATCTGGAGACGCCTAATGACCTGGCCGGCTACGCCTATGAGATCGAAATGCTCAGAGGGAACTTTAAGGATGACTGACAGCCGTTGCCGGAAAGACAGGAACAGGATAAAAAATGAAGATCAGGAACGATGGCCGGAATTGATGATCGGAAACTGAAGATCAGAAAATGAAGACCGGAAACTGAAGATCAGAAAATGAAGATCAGAAAATGAAGATCAGAAAATGAAGATCAGAAAATGAAGATCAGAAAATGAAGATCGAAAACAGAAGGTAAAAAACGCAGCCCTCTGCCCGGAGAAGACCGGGCAGAGGGCTTTTTTCATCATTCTTGTGAATTATTCATTCAGCATTCATGTGAATTATTCATTCAGTTTTTCCTTTTCGAAGGCTGCCATGAATTCAACGAGTTTCTGAATGCCTTCGACCGGCATGGCGTTGTAGACAGATGCGCGCATGCCGCCGACGGATCTGTGGCCTTTCAGGTTGACGAATCCTGCGGCGGTTGCTTTTTTGATAAATTCGGCGTCTGTTTCTTCGTTGCCTGTGATGAACGGAACGTTCATGAGGGAGCGGTCTTTTTTGTCGACGGTGCCTTTGAAGAGTCTGCTGCTGTCGAGGAAGTCGTAGAGAATCTTTGCTTTTTCCTCGTTGCGTTTTTTCATGCCTTCGAGACCGCCTGTCTTTTTGATCCACTTGAAGACTTTGCCGCAGATGTAGATGCCGTAGGCCGGCGGCGTGTTGTAAAGGGATCCGTTGTCGGCGTGGATCTTGTATTTCATCATCGTCGGCGTTCCCGGAAGAACGTCTTCAGTGATGAGGTCTTCTCTGATGATGACGATCACGACACCGGCCGGACCGACGTTCTTCTGGACGCCGCCGTAGATGAGGCCGTATTTGGTGACGTCGACCGGCTCGGAGAGGAAGCAGGAGGACATGTCGGAAACAAGGATCTTTCCTTTGGTGTCCGGGAGCGTTTTGAACTTGGTGCCGTGGATCGTTTCGTTCTCGCAGATGTAGACATAATCCGCATCTTCGGAGATCGGAAGATCGGAGCAGTCCGGGATATAGCTGAAAGCTTTGTCCTCGCTTGAAGCAATCTTGTTGGCCTTTCCGAAGATTCCGGCTTCCTGCCAGGCTTTTTTGGACCAGCTTCCGGTCACGATGTAATCGGCGACTTTGTTCTTCATCAGGTTCATCGGGATCATGGCGAACTGGAGGCTGGCGCCGCCCTGAAGGAAGAGGACTTTGTAGTTGTCAGGGATATTCATCAGGTCGCGAATGTCTTTTTCCGCCGTCGTGATGATCTCTTCATACGGTTTGGAGCGGTGGCTCATTTCCATGACGGACATGCCGGTGCCGTTGTAATCCAGCATTTCGTCAGCAGCTTCTTTAAGAACTTCTTCCGGTAAAACCGCCGGGCCGGCTGAAAAATTGTAAACTCTTGCCATTTCAAAACCTCAGAAACCCGTCACAGAAACATCGGCAGCGGGCATAAAGGATAATCTGTGTGATCTGAAAAAGAAAATCGTGATGATAAACGCCGCGAAAAGACAACTGATCCTGCGGCGCCTTTCGTAACGGATATAGACAGAAAATGAAGGTATTAATACCTATTGAAAACCGGGGCGGAAAAAAGAAAGGTTGACCGTGCGGCAGCAGAGAACAGCGCAGACGACCCGGGAAAAACGAAAAGAGACGGAACACAGGGAAAAGAAGGAACAAAGAGAAGACGATGAAAAAACAAGAAAAAAGAAGACCGGAAAAAAAAGAAAGAAGAAACAGAGATGAAAAAAGACGATGAAAAGACGATAAAAAGAAGACCGGAAAATATCCGGAGGATCCCCGGGAATTTTCCCGGGAGCCCGCCGGATGTCTGCGGATGAGATCGTTTTCAGAGATAGCCTTTCTTGTGGAGCAGTTCTGCGTTGAGAACACTGGCGCCTGCGGCTCCTCTGACGGTGTTGTGGCCCATGGCGACGTAGCGGATGCCGTCACGGATGCGTCCGACGGAGACGCTCATGCCTTTGCCCATGTCGCGGTCGAGACGCGGCTGCGGTCTGTCGGCTTCGTCGCGGACGATGATCGGGTATTTCGGTTCGGTCGGGAGGTCGGAAAGTCCCGGGTTGAAATTCAGGAAGGCATTTCTGACTTCTTCGGGCGTCGGGTTGCTCTTGAGATCCGCCCAGATCGTTTCAGTGTGGCCGTCGATGACCGGCACACGGTTGCAGGCCGCGCTGACTTTGATGTCGGCGTTGACGATCTCGGAGCCGTTGAAAGTACCGAGGATCTTCAGGGTCTCGCGTTCGATCTTTTCTTCTTCGCCGCCGATGTACGGGATGACGTTGTCGTAAATGGCCATGGCGTAGACACCGTTGTAGCCTGCGCCGGAAATGGCCTGCATGGTGGCGACATTGATGGAGTTGATGCCGAACTGCATGAGCGGTTTGAGCGTCACGCACATCATGATGGTCGAACAGTTCGGATTCGTGATGATGCAGCCGTCCCATTTTCTGTTTTCTCTCTGGATGTCGATAAGACCCAGGTGTTCGGGGTTGACTTCCGGGATGACGAGCGGAACATCTTTTTCCATTCTCATGGCGGCGGCGTTGCTGGCAACGATGCATCCGGCTTTTGCGAATTCCGGTTCGATCGTTTGGGCAAGGTCTGCCGGAAGGGCAGAGAAAACGATATCAGCATCAACTTTTTTGGCATCGATCGGAACGACTTCGATGTCTGCAGCAGCTTCCGGGATCTCGGTGCCGAGCTTCCAGTCTGCTGCATCTCTGTATTTCTTTCCGGCACTTCTGTCTGATGCTGCAAGAGCGGAAATTTCGAACCACGGATGATCGGCCAGAGCCTGAACGAAACGCTGACCGACGTTGCCTGTTGCGCCTAAAACGCCGACTTTGATCTTTGACATAAATTCACTTCCGGGATGTGACAGGATTCATAATTCCCCTGTAGCTTTCCCTGTCGGGGTAATTCTGCCTTACGGCAGATCTGTTTGATTGTCAATGAATAACCATTTAAAAAAGATTTCGATGAAACAACGGATTTCGGCGAAAAAGCCGTGACAGATCAGGATCTGTTTTCAGAAAAGATGAAAAAACGGAATGAAAAAGCGGAAAGAGAAAAATGAAACGAAAAAACGGGAAAAGAAAAAGCGAAACGACAACACGGGAAGAGAAAAAAAGGAATGAAAACAGAATAAAAGGAAAAAGGAACCGCTTTAAGAACAGGCAGAAAACCCGCTCTTAAAAGCAGTCCGTGAAATAAGTCTGCAGAACCGGATTCAGAGAGTGATCGCAACGTTCGGGCAGACGTCTGTGCATGCGCCGCATTCAGTGCATTCATCTTCGTCAACAACGGCGTAGCCGTCTTCGCTGATGGTAATTGCTTCTGCCGGGCATTCGTCTGCGCATAATCCGCAACCGGTGCATTCTTCAACATTAACTTTTGCTGCCATATTAAGACACTCACTATGTTTCAAAATTTTGAATTTTATAACAGACGGCCGTGAACAGCCGTCCGGAGCCGTCATCTGTCAGATCTTCAGATTATCGGACCGGACACGATGAAGACTGAATGTTCTGTCGAACTTGTCCGCCATATTTCCGAATTATGATATATAACTTTTAGGGATAACAGAAAGATCATCTGAAACAGGAATGTGCCGGATGCCGGACGGATGGCAGAAAACAGAAAGAAAAACGAAAGAAGAAAGACAGAAGGACGAAAGAAGAAAGACAGAAGGACGAAAGAAGAAAGACAGAAGGACGAAAGAAGAAAGACAGAAGGACGAAAGAAGAAAGACAGAAGGACGAAAAAAGAACGACGGAAGAACGACAGGAGGACGAAAAAAGAACGACAGACGGATGACAGAAAAACGACAGGAGGACGAAAAAAGAACGACAGACGGATGACAGAAAAACGACGGGCGGAACGCGGCTCACGGACAGAAAAAAGGCCGGAGCGGCGGAACATGTCATAAAAACAACATCGGAAACAGACATTATTTATAGAGAAAAGACAATATTCGGGATGAGGTGTGGCCGTGAGCTTCAGAAAACAGAGATTCAGCAACAGAAACAGATTCGGAGGATCTGCTCCCGACATTTTTTATAATGAGTATTTCCGTATAATCATTCTGTCGCTCCTGACGACGTGTCTTCTGGTCCTTGCCGTTTTCGGCTTTTACGGCATGATCTGCCGCCGCGAGCTGCCCGTCCCGCACTATTCTTATCTCCTGCTCCTCTTTTCAGTCATTTTTATTCCGTCCATGATCTATTTCGACAGGAAAACGGAATTCAATAAAATGATCTCGGCCGGCCTCGGCGTCATCGCATCCGTCTGCCTGACGGTGATCATTTCATCTGTCCTGGAGAGCATCATTCTTTTCCTGAACGGATCTTTTGCTGAGATCGGCATCGGCATAAACATTACGCTGACGGCTTTTGCAGCGGGACTCGTTTTCAGCGCGGTCCTGATCAAAGTCCTCTCCGGTCTGACTGAAAACGACCGTTATCACGAATGATCCCGGCATGAAAGACGCCGGAGGATCGAAAAACGCATAAAATGATGTAAAAACGGTCCATGAAACAATCATAAAAATATGTGATAAAAGCCGTAACAAAATCCCGGAAAAACGTATGAGAAGCGGGAATGTGAAGCTTTTTGCGGGTGACAGATTTTTATAGGATAAAAGAAACACATAAGAACCATGTGTATCGCTATCCCCGGACAAATTTCAAAGATCATGTCAATAAACACGGCCGAAGTCGATTTCGGCGGTGTCTTCAGAGAAGTCAATTTAGACCTTATCGGCGGTTCATCCGAAGTCAAAGTCGGAGATCACGTTCTCGTTCATGTCGGTTACGCCATTTCCGTGATCACGGAAGAAGAAGCCAGGCTGACGACGCAGGCTTTTGACGATATTCTGGCAGCTGTCGAACAGGATGAAGCTGCCGGTCAGATGTGAAGGGCGTGATCTTCTTGTCAGACCAGGAATCCGCTCCGAAAATACAGATCAGAGATGCGGCTGCCTTACAGAAGAAACTTCTGGAAAAGATCAACGATGATCCGAAACCGGCGCGCATCATGCATATCTGCGGGACGCATGAAAGGACGATCTCCAAATACGGCATCCGCAGTCTTCTCTCAAAGGATATTGAAGTCCTGAGCGGCCCGGGCTGCCCGGTCTGTGTGACATCGGACGACGATATCGATGCGGCGATCATCCTGGCGAAAGCCGGCATGACCGTCGTGACTTTCGGTGATATGCTCCGCGTTCCCGGAACGGAGGAAAGTCTTTTTGATGCCCGTTCGGAGGGCGCCGATGTCAGAATGGTCTATTCTGTCGATGATGCCGTGAAGATGGCGCTGGCAGAACCCGAAAAGCCTTTTGTCTTTTTTGCGATCGGATTTGAGACGACGATCCCGACGTCTGCGGCAGCCGTTCTCCGCGGTCTTCCGCCGAATCTGTGCCTTTACACATCGCTGAAACTGACGCCGCCCGCCATGGATCTTCTGATCAGTGACATCCGTGTCGATGCTTTCATCGCGCCGGGCCATGTGGCCACGATCACCGGGACCGCGCCTTTCGCGTCTTTTGAGAAAATGGGTTATCCGGTCGCTGTGGCGGGATTTGAATCCTACGATATCCTTTATGCGATATATCTTCTTGAAAAACAGCTTAAAGAAGGAAGAGCCGTTGTCGAGAATGCCTACCCGAGAGCCGTCCGCGCAGAAGGCAATCAGATCGCCCTGAAAATGACAGATCAGGTCTTTGATGTTTCCGATGCGGAATGGCGCGGTCTCGGCGTCATCCCGGGATCAGGTCTCGTCCTTAAAGAAAAATACAGCGCCAACGACGCCTCTGTCAGATATGCGGACATCCTGCAGAAAGAACTGCCGCATCTGAGAGAGATCCGCCGGAACAAAAAGAAGAACTGTATCTGTTCAACGATCCTCACCGGAAAGGCAACGCCGGACAAATGCCCCGCCTTCGGAAAGAAATGCACGCCGATGACACCCGTCGGGCCCTGCATGGTCAGCGATGAAGGCATGTGCCACAACTGGTACAAGTACAACAGAAACAGAGACTGAAGAACAGAAACGAAGTCTGAAAAACAGAAATAAAGGCCGGACAGAAAGTAAAGCCCGAAGAGGCTTTACTTTTGGCGGACGTTGTCTCACAACAGTTTTTCAAAACGGTGCGCACACAGTCATACAACAGTTTTCAAAACGGTGCGCACACAGTCTCACAACAGTTTTTCAAAACGGTGCGCACACAGTCTTACAACAGTTTTTCAAAACGGTGCACACACAGTCTCACAACAGTTTTTCAAAGTGAGGCGCACATAGTTACACAACAGTTTTTCAAAACGGCGTGCACACAGCCTCACAACAGTTTTTCAAAGTGATGACACTCTCACAGCAGTTTTTCAAAACGATGCGCACACAGTCACACAACAGTTTTTCAAAACGGTGCGCACACAGTCACACAACAGTTTTTCAAAACGATGCGCGCACACAGTCACACAACAGTTTCAAAAAAGACAGTAACTGCAAAAACTGCGTAAAGCAATAAAAAAAAGAAATTCAGACCGACTTTCCGGATTTCGGAGTTCATTCCGGGTTTGGTCTCAGAAATTACTTTCAGGGTCTGTTTTCAGAAGCTGTTTTCAGGGCCTGTTTTCAGGGCCTGTTTTCAGGGCCTGCTTTCGGGGTCTGTTTTCAGAAGCCGTTTTCAGGGCCTGCTTTCGGGATCTTTGTTCCTGACGGATCTGATCACCCAGTTTTCAATATCATCCTGCGCGGAAACTTCTCTGAAAAGGCGGGAGACTGATTCATCGTTTCCGGTCCAGTAAAAATCTTTTTTGACGGGACCGCTTTTCAGTTCTTCGATGATCGTGCGGGCCAGATGGAGCAGAGCCTTGTCGGATGAGAAAGGAATGGAGAAGGTGACGCGATATTTTCCGTCGCAGCGGCCGTAAGAGACAAGCGTGTAGCCCATTGACTGATAGGAGGCGATGTCGTCAAAATCACAGATGACATCGATCTCGTGGGTCGTCTGGGGAGACGTTGCGGAAACGGCGATCAGAAGTTCGCCGACGACGACGTCTTTGACAGGATTGCTGATGGACAGCGTGATCTTTCCGTAAGTACAGCTCAGCGTGATATCGCTGTTGCCCATCTCACAGGAAAGAAGATTCCCGGGAGAGATATCCTTCAGCAGAGGATCGCAGACATTGTAGAGATTTGAATATTGGTAGCCCATGTTTTGTCTCCGTGATTCGTCCGGAAGAGAAAATGTCAATGTCAAAGTTGAAGAGACGATGTTTCCGGGATCAGATCCGCACCGGCGATGCCTGAAGATGTGACCGCAGACGGCAGAGCAGCGGACAGCAGAGCGGTGAACAGCAATAACGAACATCAGCAACGAACGGCAGCAACGGCAGCAGAGAAACGGACCATCGGTGATGGTCCGTGTTGCCTGCCGCATTGAGCAGGATCATTTTCCGGTCGAAACGAGCGTACTGATGAGGTTGTTGTCTTTTTTCAGTGTTCTGAGCTTGTTGGCCGGACCGATGACGGTCAGTTTGTTGGCTTCTTTCTTGCCGAAGATCTTTCCGAGGAAACCGCCGGACGTATCGTTGCGCGGATAGCTTTCGATCTCGAGGCCGACGAAATCTTCGGAGATTTCAGCCATCGTCATTTCGATCAGTTTGGCTTCTTCGGACGGGTCGAGGCCTTTCTCGAGGACCATGATCTTGCCGCGGCGGACTTCATCAATGATATAACGGATCTTTTCGGTCGGGCCCATGTGGGCGAGCTTGCCTTCTGAAACGAGGTCTAACTGGACATCACTCATAATTATCACCCGAACTGTTTTGCAACGGCATCGTAGAAACGATCCATGTTCGTGCCTTCGATGGCAGAAATACCGATGAACGGGTGCTGCGGGAACGCTTCGCGGATGGCATCAGGATTGGCTTCCGGAAGATCGATCTTGTTGGCAACGATCAGGAGCGGCAGGTGACGCGCTTCCATGTTTCCGATAACGGTCACATTGACCTGCGTGTACGGATTTTCCGTCGAGTCCATGACCAGGATGACGCCGTTGAGATCTTCAAGCCATTTCACAGCTTCGATAACGCCTTCCGTTGCTTCTTTGGCGCGGATCTTGGCTTCTTTTTCACTCATGCCTTCTTTCATGAAATCATGGAAATCAATTTTTGTTGCCAGGCCCGGCGTATCGACGATATCGAGAGTGACTTTGCGGTTGCCGGAATTGATATCAAGCTTGTGGTGGCGCTGCGCTTTGCGTGTTTCGTGCGCGATGTGTGAAACGGAACCCAGCGGTTCATCGTTGTCATCTCCGCGCCAGTCCTTGACGATCTTGTTGGCCAGTGTTGTTTTTCCGGCGTTCGGCGGGCCGTAGATGCCTATACAGGACTCCTTTTTACTGAAAAGGCGTGAAAGTTTGTCTTTGATCTTGTTAAATATACCCAAAATAAATACCCCCCGTTTCATTAAGCCTGGTCACGGGATATTCGGAAAAATCTGAACGGATCTGAACGGATGAGATCAGAACAGAGATCAGAACAGATGTAAAGTAAATCTGACGGAAGAGGCAGAAATAATAATTGTAATGTCTGTTTTCTGTATAAGAAACTAACGGATGACGGCAGGATAAGCCCGGAAACGTCAGGAAAGATCCGACATTTCCGGAAAAATATTCCGGCAGATCATCAGAAAGATCCGGGAAGGAAGATAATGAATAAAAATGACTGTGAATATGATCAGGAACAGGAACGGAAACATGACTGTGAACATGAGCCGGAACAGGAACGGAAACATGACTGTGAACATGAGCCGGAACAGGAACGGAAACATGACTGTGAACATGATCCGGAACAGG
>JAGAEB010000153.1 GCA_017613335.1 Methanosarcinaceae archaeon | reverse complement strand
TTCCGTCGGGAAATGCCGTGACAGGAAAAGTCAGATATCTCATCCGGAACGACCGGATCGTCATCGAACAGACAAAAAGAGTTTATCGATATTGACCTGCCCCGTGACCTGCCCCATGACCTGCCCCGTGACCTGTTATGGCGGATCTGATCTCTATCAATGTCTTTTTATGGTTGGGATGCATAAACCCAGCATCCGATCAAGGCTTAATGAAAAAGAGATCCATGCTTAATGAAAAGGGATGATAAATGATTCAGCTGACCGACAATTTATTTGATATCCGCGCCGGAAACATCCGTATTGACAATCCTGTCGTTCTTTCGGCAATGGCCGGGATCACAGACGCCGACTATGCTCTCTCTCACGGAAAAGATGCAGGCCTTGTCATTCTGGGCGCTTACAATCTGGATGAAGAGGCCGTTTCCGCCGCCAAGGAAGTTATCGCCCGCGGAAGACCCGAATTTGTTTTTGAGGATCCGCTCGGAAAGATCCTCGAAGAGATCGAAAAATACCGCGCCGCCGCCGGTGACGATGCCTCACAGATCGCGATCAGCTGCAGGAGCGCAACGATCGGGCCGCTCGTCGAAGCGGCAAAGGTCTTCGAAGAAAAAAGAGTCATCATGGAGCTCGATCTTCACTGCCGTCAGCCCGAATTCACAAAAAGAGGCATGGGGCAGGGCCTTCTCGAAAAACCGGAAACGATGATCCAAATGATCGAAGACGTCAAGGACACGGGCGTCGTTCTTTCCGTCAAGATCAGAGCTGACGTGGTCCCGAATGAGATCTTTGTTCAGATCCTTGATGCGCTCGGCGCCGATATCATCCACATTGACGCCATGAGCGAAGGCGCCGGCGCGAACCCGGGTGTCATTGCAGCCTGCCGCGATGCCACAACGCGTCTGATCATCGCCAACAATTCCGTCAGATCTTTCGACGACGCCAAAGAATTCTTCAGCCGCGGCGCCGACATGGTCTCCGTTGCCAGAGGCTCTTCAGATGAAAACCTGATTCCGTCCCTTTCGGAAAAAACAGAAAAATATCAGAAAGAGACCGGCTGGTACAACAGTCCCTCCCACATCTGCAAAGGCGGAGACCGCCGCGGCCTTGCTTTCTGCTGTCCGCCCGTCAAGCACTGCGCTCTCCGGAAAAAACTCGAAGAAGTCGGATTTGAGCCGCAGGAATTCATCAATCTCAAACTCAGCCTCGTCAACGGAACACCCCTTGAAGGCGGCGACTTCACCTGTTTCGGCTCTATGGCCTGGTGCTGCAAAGCAAGCAAGCCCTGCTACACCAGAGATATGGCCATCGCAGAAGCAGGCATCACGCCGGCCGATTACATGAGATACAAAAAACAGATGGCCGATGCGATCCTCAGACAGATCGAAATGAAAAAGCTCGAAGCCGCTCTCGCAGAGGCCGAAAACGAAAATGATGATCCGGAAAACCCCGGAAATGACGGCCTGATCTGAGATCATGACCGAAGTTCACGGAAAGAAATGAGAAATATGTCTGAAAGATCTTTTGACGATATCTGCCGCAGATGCGCCGTGACTGCATCCTCTGCCATGGTCCTCGAAGTTTCCGCCTCGCCGAAGCCCGGAAACGTTCACAGATACCGCGATTTTTCAGATACCTGTTTCGAACATTTTCTGTTGTCTTCCGTCTCCGTTCTCCCTGTTTTTGAAGAAACGGCGGAAACCGCCGTCTCTTTTTCAGATTGCCCGGATAACGGAAATATGAATGCTTCATTTGTCGGGAAAATGATCCTGAAAGCTGTTTCAGCAGGAACCTCTGCCCAAAACGGCGGAAACACGCATTTCGGAACATTCGTCCTGATGGTCCCGCTCGTTGCCGCCGCCGTGACTTACGCAGAAGACGGAACCGGAAAAACCGACAGCGCCGGAAAATACGACCGCGCAGGAAAAAATGACCGCGGCGGAAAATATGACTGCGCCGGGAAAAATGACATCGACGGAAAAAATGATGAAGCCGGCTTTCCTGCCGGATCCGGTCTGACACGGATGATCGCAGAGAAAGCCGCTGAGATATGCAGAAAAACAACATCTGAAGACGCATTTTATTTCTACGGCGCTTTTTCCGTTTCAGGCACGGCGGTACAGAAAACACCGGACGGAGAATTCGACCTTTCCGATCCCGGATCTGCGGCCAGGATCGCAGAGACGGGGAAATCGCTCATCAGCCTGATGGAGAGCGCAGAAGAAAGAGACCTCGTTGCCGCAGAATGGGTCAACGGATTTCAGAAATCCCTCCTTTTTTCCGAAAGATTGTCTTTCCGCTACCATCACCTGAAAAAATATGCTGATGAATACATCTGTTCCGACAGCCGTCATACGCCCGCTCTCTTCGGAAAAAGCTGTATCAACACGGCAGTCCTCCTGACCTTTACGGAATTTCTGGCCGCTTTTCCTGATACGTTCATCATCACGAAACAGGGAAAAGAAAGCGCAGAAGAAGTCTGCAGAAAAGCAGGCGCCGTTCTCTCGGAATCGGGTTTCCCCTGTCGGACAGGATCCGTATCCGGATCTTGGCCCGGATATCCGGAGAGCTTTTCCGGAAATTCTGCGGAAGATCCTTCTGAAATATATTCGCCCGACAACATCCGTCAATTTTATGAAAAGCTGGAAAAACTCGACGAAGAAATGGCTGAAAAGAAACAGAATCCCGGATCATTGGCAGACATCTGCGCAGCAGGTCTTTTCCTGTTCCTCTCAGCGTATGAAAATGGAGGCGGAAAAATTTGACACGCAGATCCTGTCCTGATTCCTCTGAAAATATCCTTCCGGATTCTTCTGAAAATATCCTTCCCGGTTCTTCTGAAAATATCCTTCCCGATTCTGAATTGTCTCAGGCTATTTCATCCGGTTCCGGACGTTCCGGCCCGGCTCCGGAATCTTCCTGTTCCGGATCCGTATCATCTCCCGGGAAAACGGATTACGGAAACGGCAGGCCCTGCCGGATCTGCCGCATCTCTCCGGAAGAAGCCGGCCTTTATGACGGCATCTCTGAAATGATCGTCGTCACCGGAGAAAAGAAGCCGAACGCTGCGCCGATCGGCATCATTTACCGGAACGGCCGTCTTTTCCTCAGACTTTTTTACGGCAGTGCGACCTGCCGGAATCTTGAATCGGAGGATTATTTCACCGGATGCGTCACGACCGATCCTTTTATTTTTGCAGAGTCCTGTTACGGAAACCTCGGTCCGGAATATTTCGAACAGAATTATTACGACATCGGCCGCGGCCTTCTTCAGGCGCCGTCTCTCAGGTCCTGTGACGCTGACCGCATCACTCTTTTCAGATGCCTTTCCCGGAAAAGATCCGAGATCGCCCTTCTCATCGATATCGAACCGGTCGTCACGATCGTCACGAACAGCAGACGGGGAATGCCCTTCAACCGCGGATTCAGCGCCCTCATCGAAGCCTGTGTCGACCTCACGCGTTTCCGGCTTTCCGGAGATCATGAGATCATACAAAGACTCGTCCGTTATCAGGGGATCGTTCGCCGCTGCGGAAGACCGGAAGACAAAGAAGCCTTCCTCCTGATCCGCCGGAAAATGCTGGAATATTCCGAAAACAGGGAATCTGAAAAAAAGACGGACATCCGGGAAAACGAGGCCTGAAAAGGCCGCTCCGGACCGGATGATCCGCTGCCTTCTCTGAAAACGCTTCTGCCCGGGATTTTTCATTCACGCCGTTCAGGATCCTCGATGATGCACGACTTCCGTGAAAACGCCGACGCATGGAAAAAGCTTAAAATCGTCTATTGTGTGTGATTGACATGTTTGGGATTTACATACGGAACATAAGGAACGATTTTTGACCGGACTGACACGCAGACCGTGGAAGCCACCGGTATGACGGG
The DNA here is from genome assembly GCA_017613335.1 of Methanosarcinaceae archaeon. Classification (GTDB taxonomy): domain Archaea; phylum Halobacteriota; class Methanosarcinia; order Methanosarcinales; family Methanosarcinaceae; genus Methanofrustulum. Next base: position 1,280 of record JAGAEB010000153.1, on the reverse strand, counting down.
ACTGACGTCGATGCTGTCATCTGTTTCACGGGAATGTGCGTTGAAATCGGAGAGGACTTATCCGGGAAGATCGTTGATCCTCCGCGGGGGCGTCCGGCAGAATTTAGGATCATATTATCGAAATGTCGGGGGAGAGGAAAAATGAATATTCTGAATTACATTCTGGAGAATAAACAGAGACGGGCTTTTGCTCTTTTTCTGTTCATGAACGTGTGCATTGTTGTCGCTTCTTTGTCGGCAAATCATCTCGCGGGAATGGATCTGTGGAGAAGTATCGTGTCGACAGTCGTAGTCGTGTCGATATTTTGTTTCTTCATGTTAATTTTTGCGCGGGTGATATTGTTTGATGACGATGAATGATTTCGTTAATCTTTGAATGATTTCGTTCATTCTCATCGTTGATCTGTGATTCGTGTCAGTGATTCTGACCGGCGACGATCGAATAAAAAAATGGCAACGAATCATCAGATCCGTTGCCTTATGTTTTTATCAGAGACCCATTTATTTTTTCCGTTTTTTTGCTTCTTCTATTTCCTCTGGAGTCAATTGGATCGTTTCAGGGTCAATTCCATGGTTTAAAAGCCATTCATCAATTTGTTCCAGTAACATCTTTTTGTGTGCCGGTAAAGCGGATACAATAATTTCCATTTTAAGCATGGATTTCCGAAATTCGCGGCCTTCTACCCGCATTCTTTGTTCGAATGGTATATCCGCAAGCATTACATTTCCTCCATGATGATGTATGTATATTCGGTTTCGTCTGCAATTAATGCATCCTTATGTATCACCTTATATTTACCACTACGTCTCAGCAGAATTTCGTATTCCCGGTCTTTTTTTCTGAAGACATGTGTTAATATCTGCACATTTGCCTTTTCCCGGGGACACATAAATCATACAGATAGTGTCAGGTTGCCATTTTTTGGGCAAATCTTACAGCCGCTTTGATCGGCGGCGGTGTGCTCATTAATACAACATCTGAAAACGGACGGTAAAAAAAGGACGATAAAAAAGGACGATAAAAAAGGACAGTAAAAAAGGACAGATACGGGGGACAAAAAGAAATAAAAAAAGCAGAACGGGAAAATCCCGTCCTGCTTTCTGATCCTGAACCGGAGACAGTTGTTTACTGCTGTTCCTTGTCGATCTCGCACTGCGCGGCGACGAGTCTTGCGATCGGAACTCTGTACGGCGAGCAGCTGACGTAGTTCAGACCGATGGATTCGGCGAAGCGGATGGAGCTCGGTTCACCGCCGTGTTCACCGCAGATACCGAGTTTG
>JAGAEB010000152.1 GCA_017613335.1 Methanosarcinaceae archaeon | reverse complement strand
GGCGGCTTTCCTGACGGAAAGCCGCCTTTTTTTATTTTCTGCTCCCGGGTCCTGTCCGTTCAGCGTTTTTCGATTCTCTTTTTTTATCGCAGACAATGATCCGGAACGACCGTTTCCGGCTTCCGACTGGCATCTTTTTATATCGGAATGTTCCTTTAAGCTATACTCTCACATAGGGGAGTCCGAATTTTACAAGTGCGAGGGTTGCCCAGCCGGTCAAAGGCGCCAGGTTGAGGGCCTGGTCTCGTAGGAGTTCGTGGGTTCGAATCCCATCTCTCGCATAGATACAGATGCCGTCGGCATCAAAAGCCATCAATACTGATTTTGTGTTGATGGCTTTTTTTATGTTTTTTCTTTCTTCTTTTTGTATGCTGCACATACGCCGGCTCCGACACAATCAGCCTTTTTTCTGCCTGTTTTTTCTGCCTCTGTTTTGCCTGTCCGGCGGGATGGTTTTTTCCGGGCCGGATCAACACGGGAACTTAATCCGGCCAAACAGTAAAATACTGACAGATCGATGTAGATGTACATTTATCAGACATTTATTCTCTGTTTTTGACAAAAATATGCTAAAATCGGAAAAAGAGTGACATTATGATCATCAGTTTCAGCGTTCAGAATTTCAGATCCGTCAAAGAGGAACAGACGCTGAGTTTTGAAGCGGCCAAAAACAAAGACTATGAAGAGTATATGGTCATCAACGCAGGAAAATATCGTCTGCTGAAAATGATCGCCCTCTTCGGAAACAATGCGTCAGGAAAGACAAATATTCTGATCGCAATGACCTGTTTAAGAGAACTGGCCATCAATACGCGGGAAAGAGGAGTACTGCTGCCGGCCGAGCCGTTCGGGTTCGATGAACAGTCACGCCGGGACAACTGCCGGCTGTCTGCTGTGTTTTTAGTCAGAACCGAAGACGTTTTCAAAAAATACAGATACAGCGTCGAATTCAACAGACAGGTGATCACACGGGAAAAGCTGGATCAGTATATGTCATCACAACCGGCTTTGGTCTATTCAAGAGAAACTGTCCGGGACGGATCAGCATACAAAACATCTGTCCGGTTCGGAAGATCTGTCCGGCTGTCTCAGGCGGAAAAAGATGCGATTCTTATCAATACATTGGAAAACATGACCGTCCTGTCATCATTCAGAAAAATCAATGTCAGTTTTTCAGAGGCAAAATGCGTTTTTGACTGGTTCCGGGAAGGGGTGATCGACCCTGTATCGCCGAAAACACAGATCAAAATTTCTGCAACAGAATATTTCTCAAAAAACGAAAACAAAGAATTTATACTGCCGTTCCTCCAAAATTCCGATTTCAACATTTCGGAAATCAGTTTCAGAAAGCAGAATATGCCGTTGCCGCAGATTCTGTCTCCGAAAGATGAGATTGAACCGATCAGGCCGGATAAAGATGTGTCCGTTCTGATCGGACTGAGAGATACGGCGATCATTAAGCCGGAATTCACCCATTTTTACATGAACAAAGAAAAAAAGACAGAAAACGGCGTGCTCCCGGCAGAAGCAGAGTCCAGCGGTACCATCAGAACGTTCGGGCTGGCTGCGCCGTTCCATAAAGCATTGTCGGAAAACGGATTACTCATGATCGATGAGATTGAAACGTCTCTGCATCCGCGCATTGTGGAATATCTGATGTTGGTCTTTTTAGTGAATTCAAAGGAAGCGCAGCTGGTTTTCACGACACACAACATATCTCTGATGAAATCGGAGTTCATGAGGCCGGATGTCATCTGGTTTACGGAAAAAGACGAAACCGGAGCAACAGAATTGTACCCGCTCGCAGGATTCAGTGGTGTCAAAATGGCAAAGGTCAGGGAACAATATGAGGCGGGAAAATTCGGCGCGTATCCTCATGTGTGGAATTACAGGCTGAATGTGATATTCCAAAAAGAGAGGGAGAAATGAAACGGAAACAGACTCAACCAAGAGAGGCAAATACAACGATATTTGTCGTCGGCGAAGGGGCGTCAGAAATAAACTATTTCAACACTCTGTATACCCGGGAAGGCCTCGGACAGGCAGGCATATCCATCCGTACAAATGATCTCCCCGTGACCGCAACAGATTATAAAGCTTTGTTCAGGCTTGCGGAACAGAAAGCAGAGGTTTACGATTCCGTGTATTGTGTTATCGACATGGATGCGATTCATGACAAGAAAGTGTTTCGGAAATATCCCGATGCAAAAGAGGGGCTGAAAAAGAAGAGACCGACTATTCATGTCATTGAATCATTCCCGGTTTCGAAGTATGGATATTGCTTCATTACACACAATCATGCGGATCGGCAACGAGATGCGCAGATGTGGAGAAAAATCTCCGGAAATTCCCCGAACTCGCAAATTACAGACATGGCCAACCCATCTATGACACGATACGGCCAAAACAGAAAGACGCTGTCAGAAACGCCGGAGAGATATGGAAAAAACGGGACAGTGATATCAGATCAGGCGTCCCGGAAACAGATGCAAAAACCGCCTATACGGAAATATATCAGGCAGTCGAAGGCATTTTCAATAAAAGAAGAACAGAAGCAGAATTTCAACGGAAATCCTCATGAAGGGATCTTCTCATTTTATCATTGTTATTTTTGCCGTATCCGGAATACATAGTCGGGCACTATAAATAACCGGGCCCGGAGATCTTTATCAAAAATGTACGGAACTTCATCCGTTTCCGTTCTGAAATCTCCGGGAATTTCCGGTTTTCAGCTCTGCCCTTCAGCATCTTTTTTCACTTTTGCCGGGCAGATCGTCGCAAATTCGCACCAGGCGCAGCGGGATGTGACGACGGCCGGGAAATTCTTCTCTTCCGTTGCCTTCTCGATCTTTCTGATGAGTGCGACGACATCTTTTTTGAGCTGTTCGATTTCTTCATCGCTCCGCATGATGTAAAAATCCTGATTGAATTTCAGGTAATGATAGACCAGCTCTTTGGGCGCATCCGGATATTTTTCATCAAGGGCGATGCGGTAAAGTGCCAGCTGCCTGTCGTTTTTCAGCGTATCGACCGCCGGAAGAGTCCCGGACGTTTTATAATCGTGGATCAGGATCGTTCCGTCTTCCTTTTCGGCGATCCTGTCGACGAAGCCCATCAGTTTATAGCCGTCGATCACGATATCCACTCTTTTTTCAAGGAACGGTTTTTCTTTGTTGAAATTATCTGTCTCGAAAAGTGTCCTGTCTTCAGAAAAAGGCGCATGGAGCTCAAAATAATCTTTCAGGATCTTTTCTCCCTGTTCGAAATAATCAAGAGCTGTCATGCCTTCTTTAACGACCTTGACGTCATCGGACATTTTCTTATTCCAAGCGTCTTTGTAATAGCACAGGATTTCGTGGATGTCTGAACCACTTTCCGGCGAATGGAAGATCTGCTTGTAGAGATATTCCAGCGTCTCGTGGACTCTGGATCCCATAAATGCTTCTATAGACGTAAAGGGAATCGGATGTTCCGGCTTTTCAATGTACTTGTAGTTGTAACAAAGGGGACAGTTTTCATAAACGGATAACTTTGTATGGGAATAGGATCCCCGGAATGATGTTCTTTTTTTTGCCCCCGTCTCCGGCAGTTTGACACATCCGGATGATTCAAGAGGAAAAAGCTGTGTCTGCTTCAAAACCATAAGACCGCCCGTTCTCATTTTTTTGTTTATGCGGCTTTATTGCGCCTGCTGTCGCTTTCCGACGCAGCGTCTGTGCCGCTCATCAATACTTTTCTTCTTCTCAGTACTGTCTTTTTGAGTACTGTTTTTCACAATTCTGTCCTGTCTCTGTCAGTACAGTCTTTCATAATTCTGTCCTGTCTCTGTCAGTACAGTCTTTCACAATTCTGTCTTTCCCGGTACTATACTTCTCAGTACTATTTCTGTATCTTCTATCATCAAGTGATTTATATTTTATCCGGCCTGCCGGGATTTTCCGGGAATTGCCGGCTTATGCGCTGAAAAGACCTGATCCCGGATCAGGGGATTTTCAGAAAGATATAAACACAAACAAAAGATAAAACGGACTTCAAATCCCGATTATTGTTCTCAGAAATCAGCGGAATCATTAAATTTCTGAAGATCCGATCGGACTGACAACCACACGGAGCCAGGATCCATGTCAAAACCCGTTTATTTAGGAAAACTCACGCTCTTCTGGTGCAGCAGCTGCAAAGTGCCTGTTCTTGACGGTAAATGCGCCTGCGGCCAAAAAACAGAAAAAATGACGATCACGCCGCCCGGAGATATCCGCCCGGCTTTTCCGTATGACGTCAACCGCATCAATGAAGTCTCGAGAAAACAGTTCGGCGCAGACATGATCCGGCCGGACGAGATCGTCCTTTACAACAAGGCGCCCTATGAAGACCGCATGGAGGAGATCATCTGCGGCGGCGTCATCCTCGGAACGATCCGCTTTGAAACGGAAAAGACGGAATGGGTCCTGATGCCGCGCATCGAAGGCGCGCGCCGGATCTGCAACACGAAAACGTTCACGCCGGAAAAAATGAAAAGCGGTGAACTGAAAAATCTCATCGTTCTCAATGACGATGCCGTCCCGTACGTTGCGGAAGGAACGAGCGTTCTCGTCCCCGGTATTTATGATGTCTCCGACAACATTTCCGCCGAAGATGAAGTGATCATCATCACAAAAAAAGGAGAAGTCGTTGCCGCCGGCCGCGCCAAGATGTCTTCAGAAGAAATGAGAAACGAGCCGCGCGGAAAAGCGGCCAAACTGAGATGGAAAGGAACGCCCGCCGACGAGACATCTCCGGAATACAGGGACGATGCAGAATCCGGATTTTTCTCAGCGCCGAGGACATGGGACGATGTCATCGCCGCCAACCGGAATATCCTCGATACTTTTGAAAGGCGCTCGATCGATTTTATAAGAAACACGGCCGGAAATATGGACAAACGCGTGACCTGTTCCTATTCAGGCGGAAAAGACAGCCTCGTGACGCTCTGTCTGACAAACAAGGCGCTTGACGATTTCGATATCCTGTTCTCAGACACGGGTCTTGAATTCGACGAAACGCTGGAAAACGTCAGAAAAGTCGCAGAGATTTACGGCAAACCGTTCCGGACGACCTCAGCCGGAAACGCCTTTTGGGAAGGCTGGGAGATCAACGGCCCGCCGAGCGTCGACAACCGCTGGTGCAACAAAATGTGCAAGCTGACGCCGATCACAGCTCTCATCGAAGACAATTATGCCGAAAACGGGTGTCTGACTTTCATCGGACAGCGGAAATATGAGTCACTCGCAAGAGCAAAAAGTGAACGCGTCTGGCGCAGTCAGGCGGTTCCGAACCAGATCGGCGCAGCCCCGATCCAGGACTGGACGGCTCTTCACGTCTGGCTGTACATCTTCCGCGAAAAACTGCCCTACAATCCGCTTTATGAAAAAGGATTCGACAGGATCGGGTGCTGGCTCTGCCCGGCCGCATCACTTGCCGATTTCATGAATCTGAGGATCACGCATCCGGCTTACATGGCCGGACTCGACGAAAAACTCCGGCCGTACGCCGAAGACAAAGGAAATCCCGAAGAATGGATCCGCTACGGCTTCTGGAGATTCGGAAAACTGCCGCCGTTCATGCAGCACATCGCCGAAGCCAAAGGGATCATCACCGGCAACCCGGCCGCAGACGCTCCGGCCGAAAAAACAGGCGAATGATCCTCAGGATCCTGTATCCGGCTTCCTTCCTCAGGATATCCTGCCTTTTTCTTCTGTCCGCAGGATGTCCTGTCTCTTTCTTCTGTCCGCAGGATATCCTGTCTCTTTCTTCTGTCCGCAGGATATCCTGTCTC
>JAGAEB010000151.1 GCA_017613335.1 Methanosarcinaceae archaeon | reverse complement strand
GTCAAAAACAATCACGACAGTCAAAAACAATCACGACAGTCAAAAACAATCACGACAGTCAAAAACAATCACGACAGTCAACAGTCACGAAAGTCAAAAACAGTCACGCTCGTCAGTGACCGGTCCGGTCACCGCAGGGACAGACAACGGAAACTGTCCCTGAGACACAGGAATTGTCATTATTTAAAAAGATTTAAATATAACATACGCATGATGACATGTTACTGCTGAAACACGACTTCATTATCCCGTCAAAACGAATGACCGTTCCCGGGTGATGCACCGGGAATGCAACGAGAAAGACCGTACGGCAGACAGACGATCGATCATCAGGATCACAGGAGATCTGAGACACGGAAAGTTTCAGGCGGCTGTCAGACCATACCTGATCCGGGAGATCATCCGGAGATGTCCGGAAGTTCATGATCGCTGTCGATGAAGACCGGCGGCCTGAAAGCCAAAAAAGAAAACGGTGGTGATAAAATATGTTCCAGGAGGAAATCTCCGGCATATTTGAAGGAGAAGATGAATCAGTCAGCTTTTCTGATTCTGCTTTTTCAGATGAATTTGATTCTTTCGATCCTTCAGACGATTTTGCCAACAAATGAACAGACAGGCAGGATCGGGGCTGTTTCCGGAATGATTCCGGCTTTTTCCGGAACGGCCGAAACGGTACAGTACCAATGACAGGACAGCAGAACGGAAAATCCGGGAAGGGTTTTCCGAATGCTTTTTCCGGATCATTCCGACAGAAATTCCGGAATGATGTTCGGATGCCCGCCTTCTGATATGACAGGCGGAATGACAATGAACGAATAAAAAAAAGGAACCCGGATGCTGACTGCCGGGTTCCTTTTTTTATACATCTCTTTTTCAGATATCCGGAATTTACGGATGGCGGGAATTCCCGGACATCCGGAATTTTACGGATATCGTAATTTTACGGACATCGGAATTTTTTCATGAAATCTTCGAGTCTGTTGAGCGCTTCTTTGATATCTTCGCGGGATGAGGCATAAGCACATCTCATGTGGCCGAGGCCGGTCTCGCCGAAGATGTCGCCGGGGATCGTGATGACGCGCTTTTCACCGAAGAACTGTTCGGCGAACTGTTCGGACGTCAGTCCTGTCGAGGCGATCGACGGGAAGGCGTAGAAAGCGCCTTTGGGTTCGAAGCATTCAAGACCGATCTTATTGAAGCCGTCAACGATCAGGATTCTCCTGCGGTTGAATTCGCTGATCATGGCCTCCATGTCATCGCGGCCGTTTTTAAGCGCTTCGATCGCGCCGACCTGAGCGGTGACCGGGGCGCAGAGCATACAGTACTGATGGATGAGGAGCATCGATGAAAGGAGCGGCTCCGGCGCCAGGACATAGCCGAGGCGAAGACCGGTCATGGCGTAGGCCTTCGAGAAACCGTTGACGAGGATCGTTCTTTCCCGCATGCCTTCAAGCGCGGAAAAAGCCGTGTGGGTCCCTTCATAAGTCATGGCGCTGTAAACCTCATCGGAAATGACGATGAGATCATGCTCGACGATGACGTCGGCGATGGCTTCGAAGTCTTTCCGGGTCATGATCGCGCCTGTCGGGTTGTTCGGATAGTTGAAGACGATCGCTTTCGTTTTTGAAGTGACTTTTTCGCGGATGTCTTCCGGCATGACGCGGAAATCGTTCTCCGCTTTCGTGTTGACCGGGACCGGGATGCCGCCTGAGAGAGAAATGAGCGGTGCGTATGAGACATAGGCCGGCTGGACGACGAGGATCTCATCGCCCGGGTTGACAAGACAGCGGATCGCCAGATCGACGGCTTCGCTGACACCGGTCGTGACGAGGATCTCCGTCTGCGGGTCATAGAAGACGCCCTGTTCGGCGATGTAACTCTTTGAGATCTCCTCGCGCAGCTCGATCATGCCGAAATTGGATGTGTAGGACGTCTCGCCCTTTTCAAGGGAATGGATGCACTGCTCGCGGATATTCCACGGCGTCACGAAGTCCGGTTCACCGACGCCGAGAGAAATGACATCTTCAATGCCCGCGGCGATGTCGAAATATTTGCGGATGCCGGAGCGCGGGATTCCGTGGAGAGCAGCGGCGACGGCTTTTGACGGATCGAATTTCAGCTCTTTTTTCATATATTGTCCGGAACTGTCAGTCATAATGATTCCTTGATTCCTGAGATATTGTTATTCTGATTCTGTTCTGCCGGTGCCGTCATCAGGGCGTGACATGGAGTCTCTTGAAGCCCTCGTCTTCATCCAGCATGATGACGCCTTCTTCTTTGTATGTTTTTAAGATGAAGTGCGTCGACGTCGACTGGATCTGGTCGAGCGTGGCCACTTTGTCGGCCACGAAGAAAGCGACTTCCTGCATTGTTTTTCCGCGGACCATGATCTGAAGGTCGTAATCGTCCCCTGAAAGCAGACGCAGGGAGACGACATTTTTGAAACGGCAGATCCTTTCTGCGATCTTCTCATAACCGGAGCCTCTTTCCAGAGAGACTTTGATCTGGACGGAAGCATAAACGAAAGCTTCCCGGACCTGGCTCCAGTCGATGATCGCTCTGTAACTGCGGATAATGCCGTTTTCTTCGAAGGAACGGATCATTTCACGGACTTCTTCCACAGGAATGCGGGTCAGTTCGGAAATTTCCTCCGGCGTTGTTTTTGCGTTCTCTTCAAGGATCTCGAGAACATTCTGAATTTTAGTATCCATCTGAATCACCGATATTTTGCCGTAATGCAGCGGGATAATGAAACAAAACAATTCTATAAATATGTTATCCGCAGCCCGCCGCATCAAAAACGACAGCAGGAGGCATTAAAGACCTAAAGTTCGGATGATCCGGCCGGCGGAAGGCCGACCGGCCGGTGCATTGTCAGGATGACACAGACAAGCGGCTGATGTGCTGTCAGGATGACACAGACAAGCGGCTGATGCGCTGTCAGGATGACACAGACAAGAGGCTGATGTGCTGTCAGGATGACACAGACAAGCGGCTGACGCGCGTCAGGATGACACAGACAAGAGGCTGACGCGCTGTCAGGATGACACAGACAAGAGGCTGACGCGCTGTCAGGATGACACAGACAAGAGGCTGACGCGGTATCAGGATG
>JAGAEB010000150.1 GCA_017613335.1 Methanosarcinaceae archaeon | reverse complement strand
GGTAAAAAGATAATTCTGAATAATTGTAACCTTTAGGTAAAAAAAGTTATACGCGGTGGAAACATTGCCCGGATACCGTCTATTGTTCCCTCATTATCTTTTTAACAGATTCCGTCCTTCATATATTCAAAAACCCCGGATACCCTTTCCGTAAATAAAAACAAAAAATCCCGCAGAACAGGAGGAATTCAGATATGACAGAAAAAACAGACGTTGCCGTTATCGGCGCCTCTCCGGCAGGCCTGATGGCGGCCCGCTATGCCGTTCTCGGCGGCGCGGATGTCGTCATCTATGAGAAAAAAGAAGAGATCGGCGTTCCCTGCCACCCGGCAAATTCCGTTTACAGAGGCATGATGTCCGCAAACGGTGAAAAGATCGACAGATCGTATGTGCGTCACTGCATCGACGGGATGAAACTCGTATCGCCCGCCGGGCGGACGATCACGGTCGAGACGCCGGGGTATGCGCTCGACAAGGAAAAATTCGATAAATTCTATGCGGAAAAGGCCGAAAAAGCCGGCGTCAGGATCGAATGCGGCTACGATGTCTGCAATCTGTCGTCATATTTCGGCGAAAACGTCCTCAATGTCAAAAAAACGACAGCAGCGCCGGATGAGGCGCCTCAGAAAGTCAAAGCGGATATCGTCATCATCGCCGACGGCATTTTCTCACAGACGGCCGTTTCGGCAGGTCTCCGGACGATGAAACATCCGGAAGACGTCGCCTGGGGAACGGAACTTGAGATCGAAGCGCCCGGGATCGGTGAAGAGAAATTCGCTGAATATTATGTCGGCAGCCATGCGCCCGGATGGAAATCGACTTATCTCCCCATGGGAAAAGACAGAGCCGCCGTCGGCGTCTATGTCCGCCGTCACGGAAAAGATATCAGCGGCTTCCTCGACCCGTGGGTCGACAGGATCTGTGAGATGAAAGACATCGACAGAAGCGAAATGAAGATCGTGTCGGCCAAAAGCGGGGGAGATCCCATCATCACGATCCCTGATCAGATCTGCAAGAGCGGCATCATGGTCGTCGGCGGCGCTGCCGGACAGTCCGGGATCGGCTATGCCATGCAGGCCGGAAAGATCGCCGGCGAGACCGCGGCTCAGGCCGTCTCCAAAGGCGATTTCTCAAAACGCATGCTTTCTCAGTACGTTTACAAGTGGAAAGATGCCCTCTGGACGGAACACATCTTCGGACGGATAGGCCTTGAGGCGCTCCGCAAAATGGACGACGAAGAGATCGACGAACTTTTCGAAGTGTTCGAAGATGAAGACGTCTCATCAAAGATCCACGGAAACACGTTCGGTCAGGGTCTCTCCGTCATGGCGCTCATGATGAAGAAAAAACCGTCGGCGATCCTCAAAGCAGGCGCTCTTTTCAGAAACAGATAAAACCGTCAGATGGACAGGCATATGTCAGAAAATACAGAAAAGACAGGGAAAAACGACATCGATTATCCGTTTGTGACGCTTCCGGGCTTTAAAGTCGGCCTTCAGGCTGATGAAAAGACGAAGATCGTTTCAAAAGGCATCCTTGCACCGGTCCTGGGCCGGAAGACGGCCAAAGAGGCTGATTTTTTCGACAACAGGAAATATGTCGCAAAAGCCGGGAAAAGGCCCGGTCTGTTCGATGCATCAGAATGGACAGAAGCTGATGATTCCCTGATCTTTTCGACCTGGATGCCGCCGATCCCGTCGCCGGCCTATGCCCGTCTCGTGAAATCCCGGATGACCGGCGTTTTCGGAAAGTTCAATCCGGAACAGATGACGATCTCGATCACGGAAGAATGTCCGAATCACTGCATACACTGCGCTCTTCCGGACAAACGCTGTCACTCAAAACTGACTGTCGATGAGACGAAAACGATCATCGATGAAGCGCTCGAGATGGGCGTCACTTATGTCATTTTCGACGGCGGAGAGCCGCTGACATATGACGGTCTTGAAGAACTCATCGCCGCCGTCGATCCGAAAAAAGCGATCGCAGGCATGTTTACGTCAGGCGTCGGCATGACGCCGGAAAAAGCGCAGGCACTCAAAAAAGCAGGCCTTTATTCCGTCACGTTCAGTTTTGATCATGCCTCGCCGGAAAAGCATGATCTCATGCGCGGAAAAGAAGGTGTCTTCGAGGCTGCCGTTAACGGTGTGAGATATGCGCTCGACGCCGGCCTCCTTGTCAATATCTACAATGTTCTCGGACCGCACAACATCGGAGAGCTTGACGATCTGTTTTCACTGGCTTCTGATCTGGGCGTTCATGAGCTGTCGTTTTATGAGATCGTGCCGACAGGCCGCTGGCTTAACAGACCGGAAAGCGTTCTTTCGGAAAAGGATCATGAGACGTTCAGGGCTTTTCTTAAAAAACATGAAAATGACGTTTCCGGAAAAGAAAACGGACCGCGTCTCTTCCCGGGACCGGTGATCGTCTCCGAAATGGGATGCATGGCCGGCCGTCAGTGGATCCACATCACGCCGGAAGGCGACATTCTGCCCTGTTCCTGCATTCCGGTCGTTTACGGGAACACGAAATCCGGAAAAGGCTCTCTCAGAGCGGCCTGGAAAAAGATCCGCAGTGACAGAGCCTATTCGAAAAAACAGGGATGCCTGATGAGAGATCCGGAATTCAGGCGGAAATATATCAGGCTTGACTGATGTCATGCAGATGATGCCTTTTCCGGAAAAGAGGCAGGCTGAAAATCCGGACCGATCGAATTAAATATCATGATCCCCGACTAACCGGCATTCATTTCAGTCGTGTTTTTATGGATCTTTTTTCAGACATTCATGGTTTTCTGATAGGTTTTTTCGGGAAATATCTCGATCTTCTGGCGGCCGGCCGGCCGATGCTCGGAAAAGTCGTGACATACGAACTGATCGGAAAACTGGCCGTCATTTGTGCGGTTCTCATCATTCTTGTCAATATCGCGGCATTCCTGATCGGTCTTTATTGCGTCCGGAAAAAAAAGATCATCTTTCCCCGTTTTGTCCTGCTGACGCTTTATCTTTTTTATTCTCCTCTGAAATGGCTCTTTTCCGTGTTCGGCGTAAATGACAAACTGATAGACGAGATCCTGATCGATTTTCAGAATGCTGTTTATGCGGATGCTTTCCGGAAAAGGCCGGGAGACAGAAAGATCATTCTTCTGCCGCACTGTCTGAGAGATGGTCAATGCAAGGCCCGCTGCGATCCGCTTTTCGGATATGTCTGCAAAAGATGCGGCCGCTGCGGCATCGATAAGATCATTGAAGCGGCTGACATTTACGGCTACAAAGTCTTTATCATTCCGGGCGGCAGTTTCATCCGGAAGATCATGAAAGAATATCATCCGACAGCATGCATCGGTGTGGCCTGCCCGATAGAACTCAGCGAAGCGATGGTCATCGGCGCAAAGATCCCGACGCAGGGTGTTTACCTGGAAAAGGACGGCTGTTTCGAGACGATCGTCGACGTTGATGAGATCATCGAAAAAATGAAGATGGGCATTTCTGAAGAAATTTCCGAAGACCTGATCAGAAAATATGACTGCGCCGGAAAGAAAAAAGAGCTTATCACATTCGGAGAAGACAGGAAACCGGATGCGGAAAATGAAGAAATGAAGAGGGATCATAATGTATCGTGAGATCGGTATTTTTGTCGTGTTCCTGTTGCTCGTTTCGGTGATCCTCATCATCTCTGCTCTTTATATCGGCCGCGGCAGACTGAAAGAAAAGAGTTCTTTTGCAGCCGGCATTGTTGCCGGCGTTCTTGATTTTTATTACAAGCCCATGATGGGATGGATCCAGGTCTTTTCAGGATCACCGCAGCGTCTTCATGAGATCATGGTCCATACGAAAAACGAAGCGGCCAAAAAGAAGTTCAGACTGACTGAAAAAAGGATCATCGTCGCGCCCCATTGTATGCGTCACAGAGACTGTCCGGCCCATGTGACGAGGACCGGGATCCAGTGCCGTTCATGCGGCAGATGCGTCTACACGCAGATCCTGAAGATCGCGGAGAGAGAACATTATAAGGTGTTCATCGTCACCGGATCATCATCCGTCAAACATGTCCTCAGAAGTGATGAGGCAAAAGGAACAGACGGCATTCTGGCTGTCGGCTGTTATTATGAACTGAATAAGGGTATGAGGGAACTGTCCGGAAACAGGCGCCTGACCGTCTGCGGGTATCCGATGCTCGACAGCGGCTGTTACAATACGACGATCGATCTGATCGGATTTGAGAATTTCATAAAGGATCTCAGACACCCTGATTTCAAAGAAAGAAAAACATCTGATTTCAGAGAAGAAAAAGAAGATTTGACGGAGACAGGAGACAATGACTGAAAATCCGGAATTCGGAAAGACGGAAAAAGAGCCGGCGGATCTTCCGGATCAGGAATGTCCGGCGGAAGAGCCTAAGATGCAGGCAGAATTCGTGTCGATGGTCCGGAAGATCTGTGAAGAGATCGGAGAGATCGAAAAACTGACGGAAAACGTTTCTTACCGCGGATTCGTCAAAGATCAGGAACTTCACGCCTCACTGATGACGCACATCAGCCGGATCCAGGAAATCTCTGAAAATGTGCCGCCCGGTCTCAAAGCCCGTTATCCGGATGTGGATTGGGAAGTGCCGGACCATGTCAGAGATAATGTTCTCCATCCGGTGCTCGGACTCAATCCGGAATCACTATGGGATTTATCACGGATGGATCTGCCGTTCTGCCGCAAATGTCTGGTCAGTCTCATAGAAGAAGTCCCCGTCAGTCATGATCCGGACGGAAATCGGCCGTAACGGCAGGCCTGCCGCAGAACGAACCGGGCCGGAGAAGAAGACGAAAAATAAAGATAAACAAGAATTCAGGAATCCGGAAAAACGGGAATTCAGGAATCAGGAAAAACAGAGATTCAGGAATCAGGAAAACGGGATCCCGGATTGCGGAAAATATGAAAAAAGCTCACAGGCGAAAGTCTGTGAGCTTTTTTTTATTCGTATACGCACAACCGGCCGGATCAATAAAAATCAGCCGGAAAAGAGAAGATAAAGAAGACAAGACAGGCAACAGATGAGCCGGTCTGAAAGATAAGAAGACAATGTAAAATAAAAGACAGGAAACGGGCATTTCCGGTAACAGAGAAACAGAATATGACAGATTGAATGATCCTCCGGAGACCGGAGATAAGAACGGTACGGGTGATGCTGCATCATCATGATTCCGGATTCTGCGGCGTCGGTTCAGAACAGCCGGATGACCGGGAACCGGATGAACGGCTTCCGGTCATCTGCGATTTTCTGAGACCGTGCAGGATCTTTCATTCAGAAGCCCGGGCCTGAAAAGCCCGGAACTGCTGAACATACTGATGCGTGGCTGTATGTGTATAACATTGTGTTATGACGAAAGACAAAAACGGACGGCATATCTGCTGTCTGTTCGTGTCCGGGATACGGATATGATCCTCTGAAACGTCCGGCTACGGCAGGTTTCAGATGAAATCAATGATGTCCGGACGGTCGGCTTTCGTTCTGTTCGACGGCGCGGCGACAGGACCTCTGTTATAGGCGCTGCCGGAGGCTGCTGCATTGCTGCGTCCGTTACCGGAGCGGCTTGCGCCTTCGGTCGGGTTGCGGTATTTGCCGAGGTTTTCGAGGTTCGGCTGAACGCCGGTCATGATGGCCATGACTCTCATGCGGCCTTCGTATTCGCTCAGGACGCGGGCGCCGATCGTGACTTTTGCGTCAGGGGAGATCTCATAGGTGATCTGGTCGACGACGTCCATGGCTTCCTGTAAGCTCAGATCCGGACCGCCGGTGATGTGGATGAGACAGCCGGTCGCGCCTCTGTAGTCGACGTCAAGGAGCGGTTTGTTGAGGGCGTCTTTGACGACTTCTTCGACTTTGTTCTGGGACTTGGATTCGCCGACGAGCATGACGGCAAGTCCGCCGCAGCCCATCGTGGCGCGGACATCGGCGTAGTCGAGGTTGATAAGTGAGTATTCAGTAATCGTTTCAGTAATGCCTTTGACGGTTTCTGCGATGAGCTGGTCCATGACGGAGAGAGCCTGGTCCATCGGCAGATTCGGGACGTGGGCAAGAAGTCTCTGGTTGTCGAGAATGACGACCGTGTCTGCTGCTTTTCTGAGCGCTTCGATACCTTCGAGCGCTTTCTGCATGCGGGCTCCTTCCACTTTGAACGGGCTTGAGACCATACCGATGACGATGGCGCCCTGTTCTTTGGCCACTTCGGCAACGACCGGAGCGACACCTGTACCGGTTCCGCCGCCCATACCTGCCGTCACGAAAACAAGGTCGGCGTTTTTGAGGACGGATTCAAGGGTTCCGCGGGCGAGTTCGGCTGCTTTTTTGCCGATCTCCGGGTAACCGCCTGCACCGAGACCTCTGGTCAGCGTCTTTCCGATAAGGATTTTTTTGTCTGCGCGTGTTTTGTCAAGGTCCTGCTTGTCGGTGTTGATACAGATCGTTTCGGTGTGTTCAACGCCCATGTTGTAGAGACGCTTGACAGTGTTGTTGCCGGCGCCGCCGCATCCGACGATGATGATGCGCGGCTGACCGAATTCTTCGAAGTCATCGGAACCGGAACCGACCATGGATTCCTTTTCCTGTTCTGAATATTTTAATGCCTGTTGGACAAGATCCTGCAAAGTAAATCCCTCTTTTTCAGTACATGAAAACGAACCCGGAAAGAATGAAACATATCCGAAGCCCGGAAACACTCTCACCGGTCGTCGGATACAGACACCGCAGGCATTTCGGAAACGAAAGCACGGCCTGCCGTCAAACGGCGGCCCGATGCCTGCTGATGACAAAAGATAAAATGCCCGGATTTCCGCATCGGTATTTTCGGAAAGACCCGGACAGGCAAAGACAGAACGTCAGCCGGAAAGGAAATCAGCTTCGCCTATGATCATAGAAATCAGCACGAAGAGACATGTTTTTATAAGCCGGCACTCGGGCGGTTCACGCAAGTAAATCTGTCCTCTGCCGGCAGACTGTTTTTCGCTGAAACCGGTCTGCCCGAACTCGTTTCATGTAATACTATCAAATCAAAGCCTTTGTATAAATATTTATTGGTCTCCCGATGCAGAAAAACCGCAGAATAAATAAAAATTCCTGAAAAATAAATGAGACTGCACCGATGTACAGAAGGTTTGTACAGGCATCCTGCCGGATTCCGGAAGACATCCCACAAACATAT
>JAGAEB010000149.1 GCA_017613335.1 Methanosarcinaceae archaeon | reverse complement strand
TTTGATGATGATCATGTCACCGTCAGAGTTAACCGAAACATCAGGTCACATATCAGATCGGAAGTGACTCCGATCCTCATTGAATGATGATCGTGATGATCATGAATTGTTTCGCGTCGGAGGCCGTGTGCCTCGCGCGGAGTTCCTAGTAGAGCTGTTTCGTATATAAAGTTTTTGTTTTGAGTGGGTCGGGGTGAGAATCTGGTGGGATTTTGCGGGAGTCGCAGGCGGTTTTTAGGGTTGAAGGGCCGGCAGGAGTTTTCAGGTCGAAGGGCCGGCAGGTGGTTTCAGATTTGAAAGGCCGGCGGGTGGTTTTCAGATTTGAAGGGCCGGCGGGTGGTTTTCACGTTTGAAGGGCCGGCGGGCAGTTTTCAGATTTGAAGGGCCGGAGGGCAGTTTTCAGGGTTGAAAGGCCGGCAGGAGGTTTTCAGGGTTGAAGGGCCGGCGGACAGTTTTCAGATTTGAAAGGCCGGCGGGCGGTTTTCACGTTTGAAGGGCCGGCGGGCGGTTTTCAGATTTGAAGGGCCGGCGGGCGGTTTTCACGTTTGAAGGGCCGGCAGGAGGTTTTCAGATTTGAAAGGCCGGCAGACATTTTTCACGTTTGAAAGGCCGGCAGACACTTTTCAGGTCTGAAGGGCCGGAAGGACTTTTCATAACAGACCGGAAAGCCGGGTAAAAAAAGTCCCCTGAAGATTGCTGTCAAAACCGGACGGATTAAAAATGAGATCGGGCCGGACATCAGACAATAAAAAAGAACAGAACAAAAAGATAAAAACAGAAAAAAAGCCGGGAAAACAAAAAAGGCAACCCGGAAAGATTCCGGATTGCCTTCTTACCTATGCTCCGGTCGGGATTTGAACCCGAGTCGTAGGAGTGAGAGTCCTAAATGATTGGCCGAGCTACACTACCGGAGCAGATTGATCTTTGCTGTGTGGCACACCCGCCTGACAGCAACCCTAAAACGACGATTTGATATATAAAGATGTTGCTCCCGGGTCTGAACAGACCATCAAAAGATTTTCAGCGGGCGTCTTTTCTGAAAACACTTAATAAATAAGACGGGGTTTTATCAGGGCATGATCAGACATATCGTTCTTTGGAAACTGAAAGATGTGCCGGAAAGATCCGTACAGGAAAGTGCGCTGATGATCAAAGAAAAGCTGGAGGCGCTTAAAGGAATCGTTCCGGAGATCTGCGAAATGACGGTTTCTCTGAATGTCCTGAATCCGGAAAAGAATGCCGATGTCATGCTTTCGGCATTGTTCAGGTCGCCGGAAGACCTTGAAGCATATCAGAAAAATCCGGATCACCCGGAAGCCGGAAAATTCATCAAAAGCGTTACAGAAAGCCGCTCAGCGATAGATATTGAATGCTGACACTGATGAAGGACACCATATCAGAATAAATCTCAGGCAATAATCTCAGATAATAATCCGGTAACAGACAAATCACTGAAATCACACTCTTCAATCAAACTCTCAATCAAACTCTCAATCAAACTCTCAATCAAACTCTCAATCAAACTCTTCAATCACATTCTTCCAATCAATCACATTCGGAGCATTTCAGAATGACAGAATCAAACAAACAGGAAAGCAAAACTGTTGAGAAAGAAATGACACTGCCGCCGAAGGCTGAAAATTTCGGTGAGTGGTTCAATGCGATCATCGAAGCCGGAAGCCTCATGGATGTCCGTTATCCGGTGAAAGGCCTTTACGTCTGGTACCCGTTCGGATTCGGCATCAGAAAAAGAGTCTACACGATCATCAGAGAACTCCTGGACAACACAGGCCACGAAGAGACCCTGTTCCCGCTCCTCATTCCGGAAACAGAATTCATGAAAGAAGCCGAGCACATCAAAGGCTTTGAAGAAGAAGTCTACTGGGTCACGCACGGCGGCACATCCCCGCTTGATGTCAAACTGGCGCTCCGCCCGACGAGTGAAACAGCCATTTACCCGATGTACAAACTCTGGATCAGATCCCATGCGGATATGCCGCTCCTTCTTTATCAGGTCGTCAACACTTTCCGTTATGAAACGAAGAGCACCCGCCCGCTGATCCGTCTGAGAGAGATCACGTCCTTCAAGGAAGCCCACACGGTCCATGCGACATGGGATGAAGCTGCAGAGCAGGTCGAAAAAGCCGTTGAGATCTACACGGATTTCTTTAAGAGACTCTCGATCCCGACGCTTCTCTCCAAAAGACCGGAATGGGACAAATTCCCGGGCGGCGACTACACGAAAGCGCTCGATGTGATCATGCCGGACGGAAAGACGCTCCAGGTCGGCACCTGCCACCACCTCGGCACGAATTTCGCCAAAACATATGACATCAGATATGAAACGGAGACCGGCGATCAGGCTTACGCCAACCAGACATGCTACGGCATCTCCGAACGCTGCATCGCCGCGATGATCTCCCTTCACGGTGACGACAAAGGCCTTGTCTTGCCGCCGGAAATCGCCCCTGTTCAGGTCGTCATCATCCCGGTCCTTTTCAGGAAAGGCGCAGAAGAAGTCATGGCCGCCTGCAATGATGTCATGGCAAGACTCAAAGGCGAAGGCATCCGCGTCGAAATGGATGCAAGCGACCTCCGCCCCGGTGCCAAGTATTACAAGTGGGAAATGAAAGGCGTCTGCCTCCGCATTGAGATCGGCCCGCGTGATCTTGAAAACAGATCCGCCGTCCTCGTCCGCCGCGACACAGGTGTCAAAGAGACTGCACCGCTCGACACGATCGTCGATACCGTGAAAGCAGAAATGAAAGCCATGCACGACGACCTCTACGACGCCGCCGTCGAAAAGATGAACAGCATGGTCCACCCGTGCACGAAACTTGAAGAAGTGAAAGAAGTCCTCGGAAACGGCGTTGCGACCATCGCCTGGTGCGGCTCTGAAGAATGCGGCAAAAAGATGGAAGACATCCTGGATGCAGGCATTCTCGGCATCCCGGAACACCTGAAACATGAAAACGGCATCTGCCCGGTCTGCGGCAAAGAGACCGACAAGATCGTCTACATCGCCAAGAAATACTGAATCTGTGTCTTTGAGAAACGTCATGAAACCCCGGCCGTCTGAAGACCGCCGGGGTTCTTTTTTTTATATTATCAATTATAAGATGTCTGATCGTTATCTGTCAGGATCTGTTTTCAGATCTTCTTCCGTAAATCCGTAAGATCTGCTGAAAAAATGACACCGGATTTCAGATAAATTCAGACAGATGAGCGTCGGCCGCTTTTCAGAAAATAAAAGAATAAGCCGCTTTTCAGAAAATAAAAGAGTGAGCCGTTTTTCAAAAATAAAAAAGATCCCGCAAAGAGACTTTGCGGGATCGGTGATGCCGTGTTGCTCAGGACAGTATCAGAAGATCTTTTCCATTCTCTCGAGCGCTTCTCTGATTTTGTCGACGGAGGTCGCATAGGAGAATCTGACATAGTTTTCGCCGGATTTTCCGAAACCGAATCCCGGGACGACGGCCACTTTGGCTTCATTGAGAAGTTTTGTCGTGACTTCTTCGCCGTTTCCGAATTCGCTGACATCGGGGAAGGCATAGAATGCGCCGTCGGGCATCGGGCATCTGAAGCCGATCTTATTGAGACCGTCGATCAGGATGTTGCGGCGCTCTTTGAATTCTTTTGTCATGGCGGCGAGATCGTCCTGCGGTCCGCGGAGCGCTTCGATCGCGCCGTACTGGATGAAGGTCGTCACGTTTCCGACGGAGTGGCTCTGGATCTTCGAGAGTGCTTTGAAGACGGAAGGCTCCGGAATGTGCATGTAGCCCAGGCGCCAGCCGGTCATCGCATAGGCTTTTGAGAAGCCGTTAAGCGTGACCGTTCTTTCTGCCATGCCGTCGAGGGATCCGATGCTGATATGTTTTTTGCCGTAGATGATCTTTTCATAGATCTCATCGGCCAGGACGAGCAGGTTGTGATCGACGGCGACATCGGCGATCTCACGGAGGACGGATTCATCATAGACCGCGCCGGTCGGATTGCACGGGGAATTGAAGACGATCATCTTCGTTTTGGGCGTGATGTAGGATTCCGGATTGACCGGACGGAAGCCGTCTGTCGGGTCAGTCGGGACATAAACAGGAATGCCGCCTGCCATTCTGACACAGGCGTCATAGGAGACCCAGCACGGATCGAAGAGGATGACTTCATCGCCGTCATTGATCGTCGACTGCATGAGCATGAAAAGCGCCTGCTTGGCGCCGGGCGTCAGGATGATCGAAGATGCCTCGGCATCAATGGCGTTGTCCTTCTGCAGTTTTTCAGCAATGGCTTCGCGCAGATCTGCCAGGCCGGGTCCTGCGGAATAATGCGTCTCGCCCGCGTACATGGCTTCTGCTGCTGCGTCGCAGATGTTTTTCGGCGTCGGGAAATCAGGCTCTCCGAGGGTGAATTCGATCACGTTTTCGCCCTGGGCTTTCATTTCTTTGGCACGGTTCGAATATTTGAGCGTTGCAGAACCTTCAACACGGTTCAGGCGGTCTGAAACAAAATCACGGGATTCTAACATAAGGTCACCTGAGACATACTGAGCTGTCATGAATTCACAGTGAAAAGGAGACAGTCATAATAAATCTTTTCAGCCTGCTTCCGGCGTCGGAAATCATCGTCCTGCGCATAACTGCGCCCCGTTTTGAGGCAGATCTCCGCTTTTTTGAGTTCCCCGGCCAGATAAGAAGCATGGCCGATGTCTGAAATGAACGTCTCTCCGGCAGTCAGGATGTCATCCATGATCTCTTCTGACGATCATCCGATGAAAACGGTCACTTTGACGTCGTCATTGTTTTCGCTGCCGGAATGTGTTTTTTCCCCGATGACGGCGCGGCGCGGGATCGTTCTGTGGATCGCCGTGATGAAGATCTCATCGGGATCATCCGGTAATGCCGCGCCGAAGGCTTCAGCCAGATCGCGCCCGCGGAGAAGGCCGATCAGGAAATTTCCGGCCGGATCGGGTTTCCACGGCTTTTTTCCCGTTGAAGGACGGCGCACAGTGATATTTTCAGAAACGGATGCGGAAACGGATGCGGAAACGGATGCGAGCTGTTCCGGGAGGATCCCTGTTTTTTCTCTTTTTTCTTTCAGGATCAGAAGGTCATATCCCGTATCTTTGGGCATCGTCTTCCGGATCTTTCCGAGAAGGACCATTTCCGAGGCGCGGCGGAGTTCTGCAACGGAGCCTTTTGTTTTTGCGCCGCCTTCGGGCGTGAAAAGAACGGCGGCGCCGGCGTCGTCTGCCAGGGCTGCGAGAAGAGCGTTCATGCCGACGGAATCAGCATCGAAGAGTTCCGTGACGTTTCCGGCGCCGAAGAGGACAGGAATTTCAGGATTGTTTTTCCGGAAAAGCCGGTAGCCGGCGAGCGAATCGGAAAGGCCGAGAAGAGCCGGATCAAGAACGGGATCGGCGATCAGGCCGACGTTCATATCGCTGAAGATCCGGGATGCATCCGCAAGCGCTTTTTCAAGGCTTTGGACCCGTCCGGAGACCCGCGGATCAGGAGAGACTGTTTCTTTTTCAGCGTCTGTCCGGGCGGCCCGCGTTTCAGACGAAGGCAGAACAACGAACGTTTTTCCGAAGCATGCGTCACCTGCAAGTTTCCGGACTTCGGCCGCATTTTCAGGCGTCAGGCTGAGGATCAGGCCGGCGCCGGCCTTCAGGGCAGCCGAGATCTGTTCCGGAAGGATCGTGTCCGCGCTGACAGGGACCGGTGAAACAAAGCAGGCATAGAGAACGGTCTCATAAACGTCGTCGGAAGAAACGTCAGGAGCGATCCCGAGATCGATCATATCGGCGCCGGAACGGACGAAATGACGGATCTGTGATGCCAGACTGTCGCGGGAAAGAGAACAGGCATCGACGATCTCGGCAAGGACTTTCATGCGGCAGGGGCCGCCGATCCGGCAGGCGGGAAAAGAAGAGACACGAGATGAAGGAGAGGCAGAAAGCGGGGAAGAGACATGAGATGAAGAAGAGACGGAAAGCGGAGACGAGGCGGATGGTGAAGAAAGGACAGGCGTCCCGTTTCTGACGGTAATGATCCGGCTGTCTGAAAATGCCGGATCCTCGATTTGTTTTTCGTAATCGGAGAGCAGTTTTGCAGCGGCTTCTTTTTTGGCCTGTGCCAGGACAATGTCTGCCGGGATCTCTTCGGAAAAAGCTGAAAAAGGCAGATCTGCGGCCAAAGGAAGATCGGCCGCCTGTTTCGGACCGCGGAATACAGGAAAGCCGAGGACATCGGCTGCGCGGGTGTAATTCATTTTTGAAAAACCGGAAACGAGAGCGAGATCATAATGACGCGCGCGCAGAGGTGACGATTCCCAGGAACGGATAACGGCAGACGGCGTTATCAGAGAAGCGACATCAGAATTCACTTCAAGAATATCGACATCGGGGCGTTCGGAGACCGCTTTTTCGACCGCAGAGAAAGCCAGTTTCCCGGTAATGACCAGAATTTTCATACAGATCCGTCCTGTTTTGATGAGTGAGATGGTTTCTTGTTTAAAAAGGTTAAGATGCCGGATCAGAAAAACAGAAGAGATGAAAGGCGAGAGGTCACAAGTGAAACACACAAATGAAAATCACAAGTGAAGTCACAAGTGAAAATCACAAGTGAAGTCACAAGTGAAACAC
>JAGAEB010000148.1 GCA_017613335.1 Methanosarcinaceae archaeon | reverse complement strand
TTATTTATATGTATATTTATACGGATTTCTTTGTGCGGTTTTAATGAAAGATATTTTTCGTTATTTCTCTGTTATTAAAGTCTGTTTTTATACTACTTTATTAATGATGGTTTTAAATATTATTCTGTTGTTTCAGGGTTATGAAAGAAAATGAATTTAAAGGGCATATCGCCGGAAGTGTCCGTTGGGGAGCAAACGGATCATATTGTTATTTCTGTCCGAATGATCTGCCTTTTGAGTTGCCTGATGATCCGGAGCTTCGTAAAGAGCTGAATCTGACACTTGTTGCTTTATCACGGCTTGACGGAAAAGTCTCTCAGATGTCTCCGGAAGAAAGAGATGTTCTCAGAATGAACTTTTCATTAAAAGAATCGACAATGAGTTCCTCGATCGAAGGAACGGTCTCCACGCTTGATGATGTTTACCTTTCCGAAAAAGTGCCGGAAAAAACAGAACGGGAAGCCTATGACAACAAAGAAATCCGTAATTATAAAAATGCACTTGACTGCGGTTTCCGGATGATCGGCAGCAACAGAAAAATTTCCGACAGCATGATCAGAGAACTTCACGCCGAATTGATGAAAGGTGTCAGAGGATCGGAAAAATCTCCGGGGGAATACAAAACAGAGCAGAATGCTATCGGATCTTACGGTGATACTCTGTCGAGCGCAAGGATGGTTCCGGCATCACCTGCTTCCGTTCCTCACCTGATCGAAAATTGGGTTTCTTATGTCAATTCGGACAGTGACGTTCTGGTAAAAGTCGCCGTTTCCCATTATCAGTTCGAAGTTATCCATCCGTTCAGAGACGGGAACGGCCGCATCGGCCGTCTGATGATCCCTCTCATCCTTTATGATGCGGATATTCTTCATTATCCGATCCTTTACCTGAGTGAATATTTCAACAGTCACAGAAAAGAATATCTTGACGGATTATTCAATGTCAGTTCCCGGGATATGTTCCGTGAATGGGTCCTGTTTGTCTCAAAAGCCCTCAGAACACAGGCAGAAGCATCATCTGTTGCGATCGATAAATTACAGAACTATCGCAGAAGCCTGACTGAAAACGAACAGAACGCCAATATCATCCACACAGCGGAACTTCTGTTTAAGAATCCGTATA
This sequence comes from Methanosarcinaceae archaeon, assembly GCA_017613335.1. Lineage (GTDB taxonomy): Archaea > Halobacteriota > Methanosarcinia > Methanosarcinales > Methanosarcinaceae > Methanofrustulum. Next base: position 2,927 of record JAGAEB010000148.1, on the reverse strand, counting down.
TCACATCTGAAGATATCGTCCTCTCTCTGAAAGTATCTGCACCGACGGCAAACAAAATTCTCAGAAAGCTTGAAGAACGCGGCATCATCAGAGAAATCACCGGAAAAGAAAGGAACAGAGTTTACCGGGCGGATGATATCATGGAAATCCTTCAGAACAACGGAATGGTGTAATATATCCGGATCTTTTTCTGACCTGTGCCGAAACAGTTTTTCCGGAAAAAGTGAAAAACAGGTCTTTCCCCGACACGCCCGGAAAGCAACGGCAAAAAGCTGCGAAAAACTTCTCAGGGCTGCTGAAAAAGATAAACGGGCCGTCGCCGTCAAACCGGCGGATCGTCTCCGTAATATGCGGGCGATCAGCTTCTGTTCAGAAAAAAAAGACTCATAAAATCAAAAGAGACTGCGGATTTTTACATTCCCCTTGCACATCGTTCCGGCTTCCGGGAAATCGAAGAAGAACTGACGGCGATATGCCGGAAACAGGCATGACGTCTTCTTATGAAAAAAGGATCCGCTGATCCCGCAAAAACGCCCGGCAGAAATTTCCGGGAAATCCTGTTTTTATGAAAGTCGTATTCTTTATTAATGTTCATGACAATTTCTCCTGTGCCTTTTTATCCTGTCCGGTCTCCGCCGGACGGATGATCCGGATTTTCAATATCCGAAAGGAGATCTTATTCATGAAAGTGACATTTATCGGCGCGGCGCATGAAGTCACGGGCAGCTGTACGCTCATCGAGCTCAACGGTCTGTCTTATCTTGTCGACTGCGGCATGGAACAGGGACCTGATATGTATGCCAACGTCTCTCTGCCGGTCAGCGCGGCCGGGATCAGAGCTGTTTTTCTGACGCATGCGCATATCGATCACTCCGGAATGCTTCCGAAACTGTACAAAGACGGCTTCAGAGGGAAAATATACGCATCGGAAAACACGACGAAACTCTGTGACATCATGCTCAGGGATTCCGCGCACATTCAGGAAACGGAAGCCGAACAGGAAAACAGAAAACTGCAGCGGTCAGGCGGACAGCCGGTCGAGCCGATCTACACGACTGAGGATGCAGAAGGCGTCATGACTCTTTTTGAACCGTGCTGTTTCAATACGGTTTATGATGCAGATGACGCCGGCGATTCCGTCTGTTCCGATGGCGCCGGCGATTCTGTCCGTCCGTATGATCAGGCCGGCAGCGGGATAAGGTTCCGCCTGACGGAGATCGGACATCTTCTCGGGGCATCCTGCATCGAACTTGAGCTTTCTGAAAACGGCGTCACGAGAAAGATCGTTTTCAGCGGGGATGTCGGAAACACCGGCCTTCCGATCGTCAAAGATCCGGAATACGTCGAACACACGGATTATCTGGTCATCGAATCGACATATGGAGACCGTCTGCATCCCAACCCTGAAAACACCGTCCGGGAACTGACGTCCTGTCTGCAGCGCACGTTCGACCGTCACGGAAGCGTCATCATTCCGGCGTTTGCCGTCGGCAGGACGCAGGAGATCCTCTATGCGATCCGTGAGATCAAAGAAAAAAACCTTGTCACGGGGCATGACGGATTTCCGGTCTACCTTGACAGTCCGCTCGCCGAACAGGCGACGGAGATATTCATGCAGTGCGGAACGGATTGCTTTGATGAAGAAACGACAGCTCTTCTGAAACAGGGCATCAATCCCATCCTGTTCGATGATCTCATTCTTTCCGTCACGCCGGATGATTCAAGGATGATCAACAATGACCGGAATCCCAAAGTCATCATTTCCGCAAGCGGCATGTGCGACGCCGGCCGCATCCGCCACCACCTGAAACACAACCTCTGGAAACCGGAAAACCTGATCCTCTTTTCCGGCTATCAGGCCGAAGGCACGCCGGGCAGATATATCCTCAACGGCGCCGAATCCGTCAGGATCTTCGGCGAGACGATCGCTGTCAGAGCCGAGATCGACGAACTCCACGGTATGAGCGGCCATGCCGACAGAGACGGTCTTCTCAGATGGCTGGAAGGCTTCCGCGAAAAACCGAAAATGGTTATTGTCAATCACGGCAATGAAAGATCCTGTGAATCATTCAAAGATCTGCTGATACAGAAAGGATACAATGCCGCAGCGCCTTACAGCGGGGCGCAGTTCGATCCGGTCTCCGGAGAAATGACCGTCGTCGCCGAAGGAAAACGCATCAGAAAGACAGGCGGCAGGACGGACGGCAGAACAGACGGCAGGACAGACAGGATGCACGTTCCGACAAATCCGGCCTATGAAGAACTTGTCAGATCCGCAGAAGATCTCATGGCAATGGTCAGAGAATCAGAAGGCCTGTCCGACAAAGAACTCAAAAAACTCTCCGCCCGCATCAGAAAACTCGTCCGCGGCCGGGATTGACCCGATTCAACGGCTGACACCGGCGACGCCGGAATTGATCTGATCTGCCGGCTGACACCGGCGATGCCGGGATTGATCTGATCTGCCGGCTAACACCCGGGATGCCGGAATTGATCTGATCTGCCGGCTAACACCCGGGATGCCCGGGATTTTCCGTGAATCTGTCAAAAAGCAGCACAAATCAAAAATAATATGTATTAAAACAAAGTTACTTTATCTCGGGTCGTTACTATTGTACAATTCGCTGCTTTAGAACGATCTTACCATTGCCTTCTTCCGTCGCTGGAAGGGGAAAGCATCCGTTTTGACCCGTTTACCGGGTCAAAACTTTTTTTTTTATTTTTTCTGAAAAAACGATTTTTCACGTCTCCGATAAAAAAGCAGTGTAAATCAAAATAAATATATACAAAAACAACATTACTTTATCTCGAATCGTTACTATTGTACAATTCGCTGCTTTAGAACGATTCTATGTCATTGCCTCCTTCCGTCGCGGAAGGGGAAAGTATCCGTTTTGACCCGTTTACCGGGTCAAAACTTTTTTTTA
>JAGAEB010000147.1 GCA_017613335.1 Methanosarcinaceae archaeon | reverse complement strand
GTATTATTCGATCGAATTCTGCCTGCTTTCTTCTCGCTTCTTCTAATATGCGATCAAATTCTTCTTTCTATTTTTTCGCTTCTGCTATTTCGGATGGGGTCAATTGAATTTCTTCAGGATCGATCCCGTGTTCACGTCACCAGTCATCGGTATGTCTTAAACCTGAGATCAATCCGAAATTACCGGGAAGAACGATAAGCCCTGCCAGTAATTCCCGGCGGTGTTTTCTGCCTTCATTTTCCATCAGTTCGTCAAAGGTGGGATATTCAGCGAGACTCATTTTAATCCCTCACTACAATTATTTTATAGTACCTCTCACCTATTTTAATATTCTGCGATACCGACTCTACAACGTATTTCCCGCCCGCATTTTTTCCGGAATCATTTCCGGAAATCTGCAGAGCTTTGCGAAAAATTCCCTTTCCGGCGATATTGTTCTTTTTTCGTTCTTCTTTTTTCGTTCTTTTTTCCGGCGGGGCAGTCTTCACTTCGATGATGTGAATATCAATGATCCGGCATCAGAAGCGACTGACAGACCGGCACTTCACAAACGAACTGATAACCGACAGCGCCGGCGTGATATCCGGATAAAAAACAAAACCGGATCTGAAAAGGCAGCCTCCGGTCAAAAAAGCAGACAGGATCTAAAAAAACATAACAGCGTCTGAAAATCAGAACTGAGTATAAAAAAAGTAAAAGCAGAGTAAAAAAAGTAAAAACAGGATCGCCGTAAATCCGGCCGACCCTGCTGTGATACAGAATTTTCAGGGTAAGACATTTTCCGGTCTTCTTCCGGAAGATCATCTCTCTTTTGTCAGATCGATAAGCTCATAAGAAACATTTTCTGTTTCCAGACGGGCGAGGAAGTATGAAACTTCATCCTCAACGACGACGATGACGGAAGCAAGGCCGTGATACGCAGCCTGGATCACGGAATCTGTTGCGCCGAACATGACGACCGGTTCTTTTCCGATTTTCCTGAGGCTGATAAGAGCTTCCGTTCCGACAGCCGCGATGTATGGTTTCGTTTCCACGATCGGTTTCAGGCGTTCCAGGTCGACGGCGGACGATCCGCCCTTTTTGATCCTCGGAACTTTGCAGATTGTGATGGACTCCGTTTTCATATTCAGATAGCCCTTCAGATCCGTCACGCCGATATCTTCTCCGGCCTTTCCGTCCTGAATGGCTGTGCCGGAGGTCCCTGTCTCCTCGCGGGTGGCGTAAAGGAGACCCTCGCGCATGACCAGATTGACTTCTTCTCCTTTTTCGAAGTCTTCATCGCAGATGGCAGCCCATGTCGACACATGACTGATGATGTCTTCCATGACCATGTGGGAATAATGTTTCAGCTCTGTCGCATTCTCCAGGACCCATTCAACACCTTCTTTTGTAATCCTGTAGCGGACCCTGCCGTCGGAATGGATCTTCCCTTCCGCTGTCAGTTCCTTGATATATTCTGAAACAGCCTGAGGAGTCACGCCGATCTTCTGAGCAATCTCTTTCTGACGGACATTCGGCTGATGCGCAGCAATTTCGGTCAGAACCTGAAATTTTGTCATTACGCTTTTGCTTTGAAGAATAGATGCTGCCATTTAATCACCTGGATCTTATTCGAAATTTATATCTGCATCCGGAAAAATCATTCTTATCCTGAAAATATCTTTTCAGGAATCTGTCCTGTTCCCCGCCCTCATTCCGCAGTACGGAAATCCGGGAAACCGTCTCCGGCATACAGCTTCATCGGGGTGTATATATCATCTCTTATCCGGCTTTTTGTCCGTCCATCATCTTTTCCGTTTTGATGTATCGGCCGCCGGATTCGTTTTTGTCTGATCTTTGTTTTTTATTGTTCCGTTTTTTGTTGTTCCGTTTTTTGTTGTTTCGTTTTTTGTTGTTTCATGTTTTTGTTGTTTCACTCTCATTCGGACTTCGTTTCCTGTCAGACTTCACGGTCTTTTCAGAGTTCTTCGTCCTTTGTGATAAGCTTCAGCCTCTGCCCCATCACGGAAATCGTATCGGAACGCCTTGCAATGGAACAGATATGAGATGAATTCATATTCAGTTCGCGGGTCAGCTTGCTCATGGATGTATTGCCTTCCGCGACCAGTTTCTGAAGATTTTCAATCGTATCTTTGACTTCCTCATACGGCTTGAAGGCCAGCATGATGATATCGCTGAGATCTTCGAACGTGCAGTGGAAATTAACCTGAACATCTGTATAGGACGTTCTGAATTCCTTGACGGGATCCCGGCCTTCTTCCGGAATGCGCCACTTGCTCTCGAGAAGTCCTGCTTTTTTCAGATTGATGAGACTGTTGTGCGTTTCAGATCCGACTGCAGCATCAAGCTCTTCCTCGGTCATCCAGTCTGTCAGAAGAAGATCAAAGACTTTTTTGTGTGTCCTGGAACCGAATGTCCTGAGGAGAGGCACCAAATATGATGGATCGTTGATAATTCTCGTTCTTCCTGCCATAATGAACCCCCTGTAAAAATCCGGATCACCTGAATCCGGAAAATCATTTCATGAATACCGCGAGTCCGTCCGGCCGATTACCTCACGATCGGCCATGATTCCCGAATATCCCCCAAAGACTGACTGTCGTATCTTCTTCCGGAATGCCCCCGTCCGGGAGCATGATGAACCTTTAATATCTTATGTATGGAAAGTATTTTAAACTTATGACACATGTCAAAATAATTCCGGGAGGTCATTACGGTCAGCTTTTCATGGTCATCCTTTCATGAAATAAGGATACATCAAACTTCAATATCTTTTTATTTCCGGTCCTCTTTTTCTGTTATCATCATTCTCTCTCCCTGACAGATCATTTTCTTTTCTGTTCTTTCTTTGCTGTTCTTTCTCTTCACTCCTGTGGTGTCAGCATATGGTTGATAAAGAAAATAACGATAATACAAAAACCGAAATCAGTGAAACAGTTCCTGCAGACGTTTCGTCTGTCTCCGGCTCTGCGCCCGATATTCCTGCCGGAATGTCTGCCGGATCCGGTCTGTCTGCTGAATCTCCGGAATCCGGGTCATCTGCCGGACCCGATACGGAAAAGCCGTTGGGCATACCGATCCATCAGGTCCTGAAGGAGAAAAATCAGCTTTCCATCAGCGGCATTGCCCGTGAACTCAAAGATCAGGGATTTGATGAGCACCGCCTCGTTGTGACCGGCTATCTCCGCGCGCTCAGAGATATCGGCGATCTGGCCGAGATCAATATCCTGCCGTCAAAGATCTATATGCTGAAAAACGGAACGAGTGATCACATTTTTGACAGATCCGCATCTTTTCCGGGAACGACGGACGAAAGAGATGCGCCGGGCCTTTCTCTCTCCCTTCCCGGCGATGACGTCTCAGGCGCTTCTTCTGACATTTCCGCAGGCTCTTTATCTTCTCCTTCGGTACCGGCTCCGGACAGCAGGCATGTTCCGTCCCCGCCGGAAAACCGGAACATCTATGCCCGCCTGAAATCCCGGATCTCGGGGATCGGCGATAAAAAAACACGGTTTGAAGTTGCCGTCTATGTCATGTGCAGCCTCTTTGACCGCCCCTGTTTTGAATACGAACTTTCATCTGTCGGGTGCGATATCGATCAGATTTCCGGATATTTTGAAAAAACAGAATCCGGGAACGATGATCTCTCTGTCAGAAAACTCAAGTCTGACAGACAGGATATCCGGAAAACGGCCGCCGAACTCAAAATACCGAAAGGCAATGCTGCCTTTGAATCCGGTCAGAACATCCCGCGCGATATCCTTCTTCAGGCCGACCAGATCACGTTCTCACTCCTGAAAGAAGAACTCGATCTCTCCGGACTTGTCCTGAAACAGACGACGAAAAACATCTTCGATTTCTGAGGCCGTCTCCGGGATCCGGACACGGTCCGGAATGGCGCCGGTCCTGCAAAAACACAGGATCCCGGCAGAGTCCGGAAGTATCGGCAGAACCCGGAAGCATCGGCAAAGCCCGCAGTCACAGGAGAACCCGGGTCTGCGGCAAACCCCTCGGTCACAGGAGAACCCGGGTCTGCGGCAAACCCCTCGGTCACAGGAGAACCCGGGTCTGCAGCAAAACCTGAAGTCGCATCAGACGGGTCTTCGATAAAACTCCGGATGCAAAAAAAGAACATCCGGGGAACCTCTCCCCGGAAATGCGCGGCCATTCGAAAAGCGCTGCCGCGGACGTGCCGGGAAATATCTTTTCCGGATGATACGGCATCATTGCTGCTGCGCGAGATCTTTATAACGCGGATCGATCGCAACAGCTTTTTCAAGAGCTTCTGCTGCTTTTTCATCATCTGCCATCTTTTTCAGACAGAAGTATTTCCCGAACCAGGATTCTGCGCTTTCCTTCACGGCAAGGGATTTTTCAAAATAGGTCAGAGCATCGGCCAGGAATCCCATGTTCGTATAGATGAATCCGATCTCTTCATAGGCTCTGCCGAAACCCGGATCGAGCTCGATCACTCTGAACAGATCCTGAAGAGCATCATCATAATCCTCCATGACGGAATTCGTGTATCCGCGGTTGAACCAGACATCCGGCTGCGCCGGATCGAGTTCAATGACTTTCGTAAAAGCCTCAACGGCTTTTTCAAATTCTCCTGAAGCAGTCAGAAGAACGCCTTTGTTATGCCAGGCATTTTCAAACGCAGGGTCAAGTTCAATCGCTTTGTCATAAGATGCAAGTGCCGTCCGGACATTTCCGATCCTGTCAAAAACAAGCGCTTTTTCATACCAGAGATTCGGATCCGTCATATCCAGCGCGATCGCTTCATTATACGCAATGATCGCTTCCGTACTGTCTCCGAGAGCATCATGAGCTGCGGCTTTTCCGTGCCAGGCTTCTTTGCATTTTCTGTTGACCGAAAGCGCCTTGTCAAAAGCGATGATCGCATTTTTGTAATCGCCCTCTCCGCTGAGGACAAGCCCGATCCCGGCATAAGTCATATCCAGATCCTCGCGGACGGACAGACTTTCATTAAAAAACATCATGGCATTTTTCAGATCATTTTTCCGGCAGCAGACGAGCCCCATGTCCGTCAGGACTTCTGCATTTCCCGGATCCTGCTTTCTGACTTTTTCATAGAGTTCCAGAGACTCATCATACTTTCCGAGACGGCAGAGAACATCTGCTTTGTTCATCAGAAGAGACGGATGATCCGGATTCAGCTCCAGTCCGTTGTCAAAAGCGATCAGCGCTTCTTCGTAAGCGCCGGCAGACAGAAGATCAAATCCGATATGATCCCAGTCCGACGGTTTCATTTCTTTTTCTTCATTCGGACAGCTGAAAAGAGCGCTGTCGATATCTTCGGCCGGTGTAAACATGGGAAGCATCTTTCCCGGCTTTTTCTGCCCGTTATCCTGATTTTCCATTACGGTCACTCTCCTTCTTTTTTTATCTTCCCTGATCATCGTGTTCGGTTTTTCCTGTTTCTTATCCGTTTTTCCTTAAATCCTTTTTTCTTTTATCCGTTTTCCTGAATCCTTTTTTTGTTTTATCCGTTATCCTGAATCCTTTTTTTGTTTTATCCGTTATCCTGAATCCTTTTTTTGTTTTATCCGTTATCCTGAATCCTTTTTTTGTTTTATC
>JAGAEB010000146.1 GCA_017613335.1 Methanosarcinaceae archaeon | reverse complement strand
TTTCTCACTCTTGACAGTTTCTCACTCTTGACAGTTTCTCACTCTCAACAGTTTCTCACTCTCAACAGTTTCTCACTTCACACTTCACAACTTCACACATTCAAAATATCACACTTCCGTCATTCTGCGCCTACTCACTTTTACATTCGGTGCGCTTTTACACTTTTACGCAGTATAACATCCTCATCCCGCTTACAGTTCTTTACATCTTACATCTCTTTGCATCTTTGCATCTCTTAACGCGTTTCATTACCATTCAAGGTGTTTCAATGACCGGTGAAAATAAAGGAAAATTATACATTATCGGTATCGGCCCCGGTTCAGTCGAGCAGCTGACCGTCAAAGCCCGCGACGTTATCCTCAACGCTGAATACATTGTCGGCAACGACACGTATCTGGATCAGATCGAAGATCTTCTGACGACTCAGAATATCTACAGGAGCAGCATGGGCAAAGAAGTCGACAGAGCCAGAGAAGCTGTCCGTCTGGCGCAGGATCATGTCACGGCCATGGTGAGCGGCGGCGATGCCAACGTTTACGGCATGGCCGGGATCGTGATCGAGGTCGCGGAAAAAAGCGGCCTCGATGTCGAGATCGAAGTCCTTCCGGGTGTGACGGCCATGCTCGCAGGCGCCAGCGTTCTCGGCGCACCGGTCGTCACGGACGCAGCGACAGTCAGTCTGAGCGATCTTCTCACACCGTGGGAAGTGATCGAGAAAAGACTTGCCTGCGCCGCTCAGGCCGGTTTCATCATCGCGCTCTACAACCCGAAGAGCCGCCAGAGAAAATCCAATTTCGAAAAAGCCATTGAGATCATCCGCGCCAACAAATCAGGCAATCCGGCAGACATCCCGGTCGGCCTCGTCAAAAATGCGCTCCGCGGCGAAAGCCAGGAATATGTCGTCACAACGCTTGAAAAAGTCCTCGACTACAATGACTGGGTCGACATGAGCACCGCCATCATCATCTGCAACGAAGAATCCCGTATCTGGAACAGTCCTTTCGGAGACCGTATCATTACACCGAGAGGCTACCAGAAAAAATATGAATACTGAAAAATAATCCGGCGCCGCTGAGATGAAAGCCGGAGCCGGCACAGGAAAAAATGTGTGACTGAGGGAATATTTATGGTTATCAATGACAAAAATAAAAACTACGGAACACTTGACGAACTCGTCGAGATGACGATCGAGATCGACCCTGAATTTATTCAGAAATGCACCGACTACGGCGCAGGAACAGCCGAAGCGAAGACGATCTACATGACAAGCCGCACGAAGATCCAGGCGATCGTCGGCAACGAGACGCCGGAAGACAGAGTCCGCCAGCGCTGCGTCATCGCAACAGGAGACCTGTCCGTGGCCGACATCATGGAATTCAGACACGACCCGGTCACCGCCGGTACAGAAGCCGTCAAAGCCGGCGCGCCTATCTTCGTCGACATCAACATGGTCAAAGCCGGCATTACCAAGATCGGCCACAAATGCGAGATCATCTGCGTCCTCGATGAAGACGAAGACGCCGAGATCGCCAAAAAATACGGCATCACAAGGACCGCTGCCGGTTATCTCGCCTGCCGCGACCGCCTGAACGGCGCGATCATCGCGATCGGAAACGCACCGTCTGCCGCGATCACCGTCTGCCGCCTGATCGAAAAAGGACTGAGACCGGCTGTCATCATCGGAACACCGGTCGGCTTCGTCAACGCCGCCGAATCCAAAGAAATGATCCGCAACCTTGACGTCCCGGTCCCGTCGATCACCTGCGTCGGAACCCGCGGCGGAACGCCGATGGCCGTCGCCTGTGTCAACGAGCTCATCTCCATTGCCAACGGACGGTCTGAATGATCAGACTTTTCCGGGCTTTCGGAAAAACAGACGCATAAAAACAAAGAGAGAAAGCCCGGAAAGCTTTCCGCCGATCTTCAGGAATATCTTATTTCATCCTGATCAGGCGGAATGTTTTATTTCATCCTAGGCGGAATGTTTTATTTCATCCTATCAGGCGGAATGTTTTATTTCATCCTGATGTTCAGGAATGTTTTATTTCATCCTGATGTTCAGGAATGTGTCTGTGTTTGATTTTCGGGGAAGGTGTTTCATGACTGTGAAAGATCCTGTCAATGATTTTGAATTTCCGGAAGAATGGCTTCAGAAAGCCGCTCTTCCGAGAGACGTTCTTGAAGAACGCATCCGCAAAGGAAGGGCGCTTGTTCTTTCTGACGGAACTGTCCTGACGCGCGGTTATACGACAGGAACGACCGCCGCCGCAGCCGTCAAGGCAGCTGTTCTTTCTTTTTTCAGGGAGCCGGGGTCATGCATCACCGTTCCGACGCCGGCAGGACCGATCGCGGAAATGAAGATCGAATCAGCCGCACACGGTCTGGCTTTTGTCAGAAAAGTGATGAACGATCACGAATCCGACATCACGCGGGGAAAACTGTTCGGCGCGCTTGCTTTTGACGGCGGCGCAGCAGAAAAACCGTCCGCCGGCCCGGGGGATTTACCGGAAAAGTTATCCGGTCAATTACCGGAAAGCCCGGGCGTTCTGTTATCATATGTGTTACCTGGTGAGTTATCAGACCGCGAGCCGTCACTTGCCCGGGATATTTTTCCGTCGGGCATCAAGGCGGATCCGTCAGGATCGTCGCCGGCGCCTGAGGGCGGACAGGATCTGAGAACGATCCTTGTTCCGGAAAGATGCGTGGCAGACGTCATGGCCGATACGGCCGTCACCGGAAAAAGCGACGGTCTCCAAGGCGGCCGCGGCGGTGTCCGTGTCCGCGTTTTTGCCGGAAAAGGGATCGGCATCATCCGGAAAAGCGGATTTGAAACGCCTGTCGGCGAGCCCGCCGTCAATCCCCGGCCGCGGCAGCAGATCCGTGACGGCATCATTGAGGCGCTGTCGGAAATCGGCCGTCAGTTTTCCGGTTCTCCGGGTCCCGGTCAGCAGGTTTCCGGCTCTCCGGGTCCCGGTCAGCAGGTTTCCGGTTTTCCGGATTCCGGGGAGATCAATGTCATCCTTTTCATTCCGGAAGGTGAAGAACTCAGCCGGATGACCCTGAATGAAAAAATAGGCATCGTCGGCGGCATTTCCGTTCTCGGGACGACGGGCTTCGTCGAGCCGTGGAACGATCATCTGGGAGAAATGAAAGACGACATCATCAGGAGCAGCAGAAAGATCGTTCTGACGACGGGACGCCAGGGAATGGCTTATGCGACGATGCTCTTCCCGGACCACGACGTCGTCCTTGTCGGAAGCCGCATTTCTGAAGGCATCAGCGCCGCTTCATCAGCGGAAGAGATCGTCGTGTGCGGTCTTCCCGGGCTTGTTCTCAAATGGGGCAATCCGGATATGATGAAAGACAGCGGTTTTGCCACCGTCGTCGAAATGCTCGACCGCGATCCCGGAAACCGGGCGATCGCAAAAGCTTTTGAGATGGCTGTCAGAAAAGGAAGAGGCGCCCGCATCGTCGTGATCGACAGGACCGGAAAAGTGCTTCTGGATTCCGCAGAAAACCGCTCTTCTGTCTGACGGACAGAGCCGCCGGCGGCCCGGAGCGGCAGAATCGTTTCAGAATAAAAATGAGTCAGAATACGGTCGTGTCTCCGGCCGGTATCTGAATTTCGGAGAATTGTTTATGATTATTGTCGGTGTCGGCGTCGGTCCCGGAATGCTCACGCAGGAAGGGATCGAAGCCATTCGTTCTGCGCCCGCCGTCTACGGTTCGGGCCGCGCGCTTGAAATCGCCCGTCCGTACATCACAACGGACAAGGTCGAGGCGCTCAGAGATTTCAAAAATCTGCATCTGCTTCCGGAAAAAGCCGTCATTCTCTCCACAGGCGACCCCATGTTTTCCGGCCTCGGCAAATTCGCCGGCGAAAACGATATCGTGATCCCGGGCATCTCCTCTTTTCAGGTCACCTGCGCCCGTCTCCATCAGGATCTGGCCGCCGTTTCGTTCATCACGGCCCACGGCCGGAAGGATCCGGAAAAAGCAGAGCGCGAATTTTTATCTGATATCGAACGCGGCAAAAACATCTTCCTGCTCCCGGACGATGCATTCGGCGCAAAAGAAGTCTGCGCCCTTCTCAAAGAACGCAGCATTCCGGCAGATGTCTACAGCGTCGAAGAACTCGGCTATCCTGAAGAAAGGATCGACAAAGGAAACCCCGACAGACCGCCTGAACACATTTCCGACCTTTACAGCCTGTTCATCGTCCTGAAACAGAAAGAGTGATGACACTTTCAGAAATCGGCTGTCTTTTCCTGTTTTTTCCGGACACGAAACGACAGGACCGGTTCCACCTTAAATTCCCGATCAGATTCCCGGCCTGTTTTACGGAAGATGTCTTTCGTTATTTTGTTCTGATTAAAGTCTGTATTTAAACTGCTTTAATTATGCGTTCTTAATGAAAGACGTCTTTCGTTATTTTGTTCTGATTAAAGTCCGTATTTAAACAGCTTTAATTATGTGGTCTTAATGAAAGATGTCTTTCGTTATTTTGTCTTAATTAAAGTCCATATTTATACTGCTTTAATTATGTGATCTTAATGAAAGATGTCTTTCGTTATTTTGTCTTAATTAAAGTCAGTATTTAAACGGCTTTAATTATGTGATCTTAATGAAAGATGTCTTTCGTTATTTTGTCTTAATTAAAGTCAGTATTTAAACGGCTTTAATTATGTGATCTTAATGAAAGATGTCTTTC
>JAGAEB010000145.1 GCA_017613335.1 Methanosarcinaceae archaeon | reverse complement strand
TTTTTCTGTTGTTTTTTCTGTTCTGTTTTTTTGCTGTTTTTTTGCTGTTTTTTTGCTGTTTTTTTGCTGTTTTTTTGCTGTTTTTTTGCTGTTTTTTTGCTGTTTTTTTGCTGTTTTTTTGTTTTCTTTTTGTGCTGTTTTTTGTGCTTAGGGATTTTTGACGCTCCCTCTTTTTGACAGGCTGTCTGTCTCCGCGCACGGAATCCTGTTTCCTCTGATTCCCTGCCTGTTTTCAGACCGTTTTCTCCCGATCGGACAGAATCTTTAAGTATGATTAAGGCATTACGCACATCCCCATAAATGTGATGACTTTCACGTCCCTTTATGGATTGCACATTCCGTAGTAAGCCGTCCGGCTGTCGTGAGTTCCGTGACAGGTCACAGGCAGACTGCCCGGGATATCCCGGATGCTTTCCGGTGTCCTGACGGAAATACCGCACTACGGGGAGGCCTTAAAATGGCAGATGTACCAACAGTAGATTTAGTTAAACAATTATTAGAGGAGTCGCCGGAACGCAAGTTCACTGAAAGCGTCGACATCGCCATCAACCTCAAGAACCTCGACCTTAACCAGCCGAAGAACAGGATCGATCTCGAGATCATCCTTCCGAACGGTCTCGGTAAAGATCTGAAGATCGGTGTGTTCGCAAAAGGTGATGTCGGTCTCCAGGCAAAAGCTGCCGGTGCAGCCTATGTCTTCGATGATGCAGGCATTCAGTCCCTCATCGACGACAAAGGTTCTGCAAAGACCATTGCCGACGAATGTGACTTCTTTATCGCAGAAACGCACTACATGCAGCAGATCGGTAAGAATCTCGGTACCGTTCTCGGTCCGAGAGGTAAAATGCCGCTCCCGCTCCTTCCGGGAAAATCCATCGGCGATATGATCGCTGCCAAACAGAGCGCCGTCAGAGTCAGATCCAAGGACAGAATGACTTTCCACGTTTCCATCGGCAGAAGAACAATGCCGGCAGAAAAGCTCGCCGAAAACATCGACACTGTCGTCGACAAGATCGAGCGTGCCCTCGTCAAAGGAAAGCACAACCTGAAATCTGTCTACGTCACGACCACGATGGGATCCTCCAAGAGGGTGATCTGAGATGAAAGTCGCAATCGGTCACTCCGAACACATCCCGAAATGGAAGATCGAGGAAATCGAAAACCTGAAGAACCTCGTCAAAGACTACAGACTCTTTGCCGTTCTCAGCTTTGAAGGCATCATGGCAGACCAGATCCAGTCCATGAGACGCAACCTCCGCGGTTCTGCAATCCTCAAAGTTTCAAGAAACACTCTTATCGACAGAGCTCTGGACGAATGCGGCGGCGATGTTGTCAAAATGAAAGACTACATCAGCGAACAGACTGCCGTCATTTTCACGAACGAAAACCCGTTCAGACTCTACAAGATGCTCGAGAAGACCAAAACCCCGTCTCCGATCAAAGCAGGCGCCATCGCGCCGCACGACATTGTCGTTGAGAAAGGTCCGACCGGATTCCCGCCGGGCCCGCTTCTGGGTGAACTTCAGTCTGCAGGCATCCCTGTCGCTGTCGACGGCGGAAAGATCGCCGTCAAAGAGACCAAGACCGTCTGCAAAGAGGGCGAAAAAGTCTCCATGAAGCTGGCAGCCGCACTGACCAAACTCGAGATCTACCCGATGGAAGTCGGTCTGATCATGAGAGCTGCTTACGAAGACGGCTCTGTCTACATGCCGGAAGATCTCGCCATCGATGAAGACAAATACTTCAGCGATTTCGTTGCCGGTGTTCAGAACGCTTTCAACCTGTCCGTCAATGCAGCCTACCCGACGGCATGCAACATCGAGACGCTCCTCGCCAAAGCCAACAGTGAAGCAATCAACCTTGGTGTCAACGCTGTTATCTTTGAGCCGGAAGTCATGGACACGCTCCTTGCCAAAGCAAACGGCGAAATGATGTCCGTTGCAGGCATTGCCGCCGCAAAAGACGGTGCCGCTGTCGACGAAGATCTCTCTGCAGCACTCGGATCCGCAGCTGCCGCCGCCGCAACCGTTGCAGCGCCTGCCGCCGCAGAACCGGCCGCCGCTGAAACCGTCGAAGAAGACACTTCCGAAGAAGATGCCGGAGCCGCTCTCGGCCTGCTCTTCTGATGAAGCCGACAATCACATGATCATCTGCCTTTATTACCGGAAAAATGCCTGTCATGCCCGGTCTGATGTCTGAGGATAAAGACAAAGGATAAAGAATACGATTTCAGGCAGCAGGCTCCGGTATGAATTTCCGCAGTGATCGCTTTCATTAACACAAAACTTATTATCTCGTTTCAAGATTTAACAACCAAAAGGTGAATTATTATGGAATACATCTACGCAGCACTTTTACTCCACAAAGCAGAAAAAGAAATCACTGAATCCGCCGTCGACGCAGTCCTGAAAGCAGCAGGCGTCGCCGTCAACGAAGCACGCGTCAAAGCACTCGTTGCAGCCCTCGAAGGCGTTGACATCGAAGAAGCCATCGCCAAAGCAGCCTTTGCAGCACCGGCAGCAGCCGCAGCACCGGCAGCAGCCGCAGAAGCAGCACCGGCAGCAGCACCGGAAGCACCGAAGGAAGAAGAAGCCTCCGAAGAAGACGGAATGGCCGGCCTCGGCGCACTCTTCGGATGAGCAGATTCATTTCTGTTTACCGCATCAGGGAATTTTCTCCGGAAAATTCCCTTTTTTTTATTCGGGACACGTTTCGTCTTTTTTACATTCTTCTGTTTTCTGTTTTCAATTATGTTTCTTCTGTTTTCTGTTTTCAGGTATGTTTCTTCTGTTTTCATTCCCGATCTTTTTTTACATTGTTCAGGTCTTCCCGTATTTTGGATCCTGATCCTTTTTGTGTTTCCGTTCTGTTTCAGATCATAAGGTATAAGGCCCGGGCGTATCGTCAGACCACAATTTTTACAACAAAAAATTAATTAATATTGTATTTTGATTTTATGCATTTAATCATTATGTGTATTATTGTATTTGGTCAATTATTTTTTATCAACAATTCATTAATTTGAAATGCATTCTTTTATTATTTACACATAATCTGTTAGAATATAATTTATCATGAGTTATACTTTTATCTGATGCCTGCGTTCTATATTCGTTACTATTTTTCAATAATTTCCCCTGTGATATGTATGAATGAATTTGATCATTATGCCAGAATTTTTAAAGCTTTAGGCGATCCGAACAGGCTTTCTATCCTTCATACCCTGCAGAAAAAGGAAAAATGCGGACACGATCTTCTGGAATCACTCGGAATCGGACAGCCGACTCTTTCACATCACATGAAGATCCTCTGTGATTCCGGCATTGTCATTGGTGAAAAAAAAGGAAAATGGGTGTACTATTCGATCTCACCGGAGGGAATGGGGACTGTCCTGGATATCCTGCATTCGATCTGCGAGCCGCCGGACGATTCTTCAGGTCCTTCAGAAAGTATCTCAGAGAGTATCCCCGGAAAATAAAAACGAATGACTGCCGGATGTCACTGCGACTGAATGCATTTTCATGTGCTTCAGGTCGCATCCGGAATTTTTCCGGAACCCGCAAGTGTTTTTCAGATGCATCCTGAAAGTTTTCAGAATGTTTTCAGATGCATCCTGAAAGTTTTCAGAATGTTTTCAGATGCATCCTGAAAGTTTTCAGAAAGTTTTCAGAATGTTTTCAGATGCATCCTGAAAGTTTTCAGAATGTTTTCAGATGCATCCGAAAAGATATCAAAAAGTTTTCAGATGCTCTGTAAATGTTTTTCAGAAATCGTGTATGAATGTTATTTCCGGCTCAGACTGAGGGGCATTTCAAGACCGCATCCTTCAAGCAGTTCACGGTCTTTCAGAAGCTCGTCAGCGGGTCCGTCTGCCATTATTTTTCCGTCCTGAAGGATGATCGCGCGGTCGCAGATATCAAGGGCCAGATCGAGATCGTGCGTTGCGATCAGCTGCGTATGTTTCAGAGAGGCGATCTCTTTCATCAGCAGCAGGCGGGATCTCGGATCAAGATATGAAGACGGTTCGTCAAAGATGAGGACGGACGGCTCCATGACAAGAACGGTCGCTACGGCAACGCGGCGTTTTTCGCCGCCGGAAAGGTGACTTGTCAGTCTTTCCTTTAAATGTGATATCCCGAGATTCTCAAGAACGTCTGTCATTCTCCTGTCGATCTCATCCTCGGGAATCCCGTAATTGCGGGGCCCGAAAGCAATATCGTCTTCAACCTTTGACATAAAAAGCTGGTCATCCGGATTCTGGAAAACAAATCCGACTTTTTCGCGGATCTCCCTGAGCGTACGTTCCGAAAGAACGGTCTCCCCGACCGTGATCGTTCCGGAAGTCGCCGGAACAATGCCGACAAGAGACAGAAGGAGCGTTGATTTCCCGGCACCGTTGGCGCCGATCAACGCGGTCTTTTTTCCTTCCTCAAGGGAAAATGAGATATCATCCAAAGCTTTGCGGCCGTCCGGATAAACAACGGTCAGATGGTCTGCCTTAATCATTCTGTAACCTTTCCGTATCAATGTATAAATGTCGGCTGTATGATGAAGTGATCTCATTGTGACGGCTGTCTGCCGGTCTGATCTTTCAGCCGTCGCTGATTTTTTTCTTCTGCTGACTTTTTTTGTTTTGACTGAGTGTTTTTTGTTTTGACTGAGTGTTTTTTGTTTTGACTGAGTGTTTTTTGTTTTCACTGACTGTTTTCACAGAATGTTTCTGAATCGTGGTGGGGGTGATCATCAGAACGCTCCGGAAAATACGTTTCCTGCCAGAACGGATATGTTGACAAAGCGGAACAGGACGATCACGAGGACGATGGCCGTCAAAAGGGCGAGATCATTCATCGACGGTCCGCTGATCTTTGCCGTTCTGAATACGCCGTCGAATCCGCGGCATTTCATGGCGGCATAAACTCTTTCAGCCCTGTCGATGCTTCTCAGCAGGAGGGAGGCGATGAACGGCCCGACGTCCTGCATTTTCATTCTTTTCTGACGCGGCGATCTGATCAGATAAGCCGTCATCATCGTCGACACTTCGCCGACAAGAACGGAAATGTATCTGTAAGTCATGGTCAGCTGAAGAACAAAAACGGCAGGCACATGTAATCTGATCAGCTGCGTCGCGATGACTGTTATCGGCGTCGTTGCGATGAGGATCAGCACGGCCGTGACCGTCAGGACTGTTTTCAGAAGGATCGATACGAACGAAAGCATTCCGAAAGAAACGGTCAGCGGACCGAAGACCATTGCCGGGGCCGTATCAAAAATGATGTTTGACACACCGCCGAAAAGAGCGAACGGAAGCGCCGGAACGATCCTGTACAGGACAGGCTTCCAAGGTGTCTCCGAAAGCGTCATCATGATGACCGGATAAAAAAAGAACGGGATCAGCGCGCTGATCGAATACCTGCTGAAAGAGACGACAGCAACGATAAAAACGACCGTCGAGACGATCTTGACCAGCGGATGCAGTTTATGGATGACGGATGTACCCTGCGACATCTGCTCCATGTTCTGAAGATCCGCAACACGCTTAAAAAAATCTGCCATCTGAACATCCCGATCCGCCGGCGGATCTCTCCGGATCTTTCTGCCGGCTTTTCTTTGCGGATTAAATGTTATTTTTCTATATTACATTTTTTCCGTTTTTTAGCAACATATGCGAAATATGTGTTTTTATATACGTTCAATAACGACTGAACGATCAGAAGCCTTATTATTTCCGGATTTACGGCATCCTGAAAGATTCCTGTCCGGAATAAAACCGGATCCGGAAGGTTCCTGTCCGGAATAAAACCGGATCCGGAAGGTTCCTTTCTGAAACAGCCCTGATGATCATGTCTGAAATATAAAAAAAGGTTCTCCGGAATTTCCGGAGAACCGGGTCTGACACTACTATCTTAATGCGTTTTTAGTCGTGGTTTATCCGTTTTTTATTGCGGTTTATCTGTTTTTTATTTGCGGTTTATCTGTTTTTAGTTACGGTTATTTCATGCGTTTTTGTCTGTCTTTTTATGTTTCAGGAAAGCCGTGACTGCAAGTCCGACGATAATGGCCAGCGCCAGTGTCAGAATACTTCCGATGAATCCTGATGTACTCGTTCCCGCGATCGATCCGTCTTCACCGTCTGATCTGAATGCATAGTCGGGCAGGAATGCCGTCGTATCAATAATGCCTGCTGCCGTATCATAGATGCCGCCGGCGCGGTCGATCTCCGTTGATCCGGTCACACCTTCGATGGACCATTCAAGGCCGTCCGGGTATCCGGAAGCAAATAAGGATACAATGACACCGATGATGAGTGCGGCAACGAGAAGCGTCAGCGCCACACTCTTCAGGGAAACGTCTCCGAGAGGCTTTGCTGATGCGGCTGATTCGATCAGTTCAGGTCTTGCTTTCAGGACGTAGATGAGAACGGCGGCTGTGATCAGACCCTCAACGATACCGATCGCCAGATGGATCGGCTGCATCAGAAGGACGAATGTTCCGAAAGGCAGTTCCGTCACACCGGATGCCATCGTTTCAAGAACGACGCAGAATGCGCCCAGCTGAAGACCTATAACGACCGCCAGAACAGATGCGATCGTGATTGTTTTCGCATTCAGGTTCTTTTTGATGATCGGTCTGAAGATAAGCGGATAAGCGATGAGTGCTGCACAGATCCCCATGTTGAATATATTGCATCCGATTGCCAGAAGGCCGCCGTCCGCAAAGAAAAGGCACTGGATCAGAAGAACGCATGCCAGCACAAGAACGGCTGCATACGGGCCCAAAAGAGCCGCCAGAAGAATGCCGCCGCCGATGTGGCCGCTGGATCCCGTTCCCGGGATCGTGAAATTGATCATCTGAGCCGCGAAGACAAACGCTCCCAGAACGCCCATCATCGGGATCTTCTTCTCATCGAATCCTTCCTGCTTCATCTTATATGCCGAAAATACGATCAGAACGACACTGACGGCGATCATCAGAATGCCGACTGCCGGCGAAAGAAGAGCGTCTGCCATGTGCATTGTTATATCACCTGTTACACCTGTTCCGGAAATCTGCAGGAACGGAGCCTTTTCCGGATCATTCCTGCACCGGATGATTGATTTATTACTGTATTGTTGTTATTTTTTGACGTTTTTGTGTTATTTTGTCTTAAACCGTTTCTTTACATATAAGTGTTACGTCACGGGCGGTCTGTAACACCTCATGCGTTTTCCGGTGCTTCCTTCTGCGATTTTTCCTTCTGAACTTTCCGGCGTGCTCTGTGTTCAGATTCCTCTGTGTTCCCACCCTGTGTCCTCACGCCTGTGTTCTCTGTCCCTCTCTTCTTTTTCATCTGTTTTTCATTCCTCAATGATGCCCGGCTCCTGCATCTGAGTAAGTTTTTTCCGTTTTCAGTTCCTTTTCTGCCTGCATGACAAAATTTGACCCGATTTTTCTGATGAAAAGCCTTTACCAGATGAAGGTACGGTCCCGTCCGATTGTCATTTCCCACAGCATCAATGCGAGATGCAATCTCCGGTGCGCTTTCTGCAATCAGTGGCAGAATGCCGGAAAAGTTCAGGACGCACCCTTTGAGGATATCTGCCGGGTCATCGACATGGCTGCTGATTTCGGCATCATGATGTATAATGCCTGGTCAGCGGAGCCGCTTCTCAGAAAAGATCTGCCGGAGATCATGGCATATGCCCGCTCCCGCGGCATGACCACGATGATGATCACGAACGGAAAACTTCTTTAGAGCAGATCTGCGGATCTCAGAGACGTCGATTACATTTCCGTATCCTATGACGGACCGACATCTTCAGAAACAATAAGAAAGATCTCTCCGGATGATGTCATTGCCGGCATCCGCTGTCTCAAAGAACAGGGCATCCTCAGAAATCCTCTTCTGATCAATTGCGTTCTGACCCCTCTCAATCTCGATGAAGTCGAAGACATCGTGCGCCTGGCCCGCGAACTGGACGTCAAAGTCGCCTTTGAACCCGTCCAGCACCTTCCCGGGCCGGAAATGCAGAACGCTCCGGATCTTTTCTTTTCCGGGAGCGAAGAAGAGCGCCGGAATTTCGCTGCGCTGATCGACCGCCTGATCGCCATGAAAAACGACGGATATCCGATCATCCATTCCAAAACATACCTGAAACGCCTGCGCAGCGGGAACAAAAAGATCAGATGCCGCATCAACCAGTCGATCCTGGCCGTCGGCCCTTCCGGCGATCTGTACAACTGCCGGGTCCACGATGAGCCCCTCGGAAACATCCTTGAGACAAGTCTCAAAGATGTCTGGGAAAGATCGGCCGGCCGGCGGAAAGAGATCCGCGGGAACTGCGACGGCTGTCTCTTCTTCGGATACATGGAAAACAATCTTCTGCTGAATTACAACATCGAATCGCTTTTCGGCTATGAATGGATGCGATCGTCTTTCAGGAAAGAATCATGACCGGATGCGGTCAGAAAACCGGCCGGAATAATGAAAAATGAAAATACGGGTGGATTTTATGGAACACGGACTCGGGCAGGACCCCGACAATTATGAAAAAGTCGTCTCCGGGACGATCTTTTACGGATGCGGCGAAGACGGTCCGGAGATCATCAAAGGCAACATCTACATTGAAAACGGAATCATCTGTGACATCGAAGAAACCGCCGTCCCCCTGTCGAACTGGATCGTGCCCCGTTTTGTCAATGCGCATACGCACATCGGCGATTCCGTTCTGAAAGACCCGCCGCTGAGCGTCGAAGACAGCGCCGGATCATCCGTTTCCGGAAAAGCCGGCGCCTCTCTCAGATCCGGTCCTTCCGGCGCCTCTCTC
>JAGAEB010000144.1 GCA_017613335.1 Methanosarcinaceae archaeon | reverse complement strand
GCAGGAGGTTTTCAGACTTGAAGAGCCGGCGAGTGTTTTCACGTTTGAAGGGCCGGCTGGTGTTTTCAGGTTTGAAGGGCCGGCAGACGTTTTCAGAATCAGTGGGCCGGCAGACGTTTTTCAGGATATGGGGACCGGCAGACATTTTTCAGGATATGGGGGCCGGCCGGGAAATTTCAGGATTTTCGGAGCCGGCAGATATCTTAATGATTCAGCCGGCGCCCTTGTCATGGTTTTTTTTATTCTTTTCTGAAAGCTTCATCGGCTTTCAGGACACCGCGGATGACGGCCTGTGAAAAACCGTTCATTTCCATCTCATTGAGGCCGGCGATCGTGATCCCGCCGGGCGTCGTCACGCGGTCGATCTCAGCTTCCGGATGGGATTTCCCGTCGAGGACGAGCGCGGCTGCGCCGGTCATGGCCTGCGCGATGAGCTGCGTTGCGATCTCCGGAGAAATGCCGATCTGAACGCCTGCTTCAACGCCGGCGCGGAGATAGCGGAGAGCAAAGGCGACGCCGCAGGATGAAAGGACGCAGGCGGCGTCCATACGGTCTTCGCTGAAAAGAAGTGTCTTTCCGACACAGTTGAAAAGGAATCTGGCGACGGCGATCTCTTTGACGGTATTGCGGGGGGATGATGCCATGATCGTCATGGAAAGGCCGATGTTCATGGCGATGTTCGGAAGGGCGCGGAAGACCGGGATATCCGGGACTTCCCGCGTGATCTCATCGAGTGTCAGATCCGCAACGAGGGAGATGAGGATATGTTTTCCGGGGATCAGATAGCTTCTGATCTGCGCCAGAACATTGCCGGCCTCGAAAGGACGGACAGCAAGAATGACGATGTTCGACTGACGGACCGCCTCGACGTTGTCCTCGGTCGCATAGATGCCGAAGATGCGGAGTTCGTCCAGTTTTTCGGGATCGCGGCGCGTTGCAATGAGCTGGTCAGGGCGTATTTTTCCGGAAGAGATAAGACCTTCGATCAGGCTTGTGCCGATGTTTCCGGCGCCGATGACAGAGATCTTGATTCCGGGAAGAGCAGATCCGGAAACAAGATTCTTCTCAGTGGCCTCCGGTACATTTTCAGGATCAGCAGACGTAAAATCATCAGACATAAAATCACCTGGATTGATTGAATGGGGAAGCTTCAGCTTTTATTGTTTCTTTTTCTTTTCGGCTTTTTTAAGGCCTGAAATGACAGCGTCGTATTTTCCGCAGACGCGTTTGATAAGAGTTCCGTTCTGTGTCTTATGCGACGGGATGAGGACCTGGCCCTTGATCTCTTTGCCGTCGGAAGACGTGCCGTAATCCGGCGCAACGATGACACCGTCGACGGAGATGACGACGCCGAGATCGTTCAGGAGCTTTGCGGCCATTTCCGTTGCCGGCATGGCTTTGACGGCGATCGTGACTGCTTTTTCGCGGTAGATGCGCCTGAGCTCTTCAAGATCGGCGACGGATTCATCCGCTTTTTCGACTTTTCCGATGCGGCTGAAATTGTTTCCGAGCGTTTCTTTCAGGAGACGGATATCATCGATCAGATCATCGAAAGTCGTCGATGCCATTTCCAGGATTTCGAATTCAAAACCGTTGCCGGAATCAGCATCATTCTCATCCGCTTCATCGGGATCATCATCGGAAATATCCTGAAGATCACTTTCATCACCATATGCACCGGCGTCTTCATGCCCGGCTCTGCCTGAAACGGAATCCAGTATCCTGTTGAGGCGGTCGGAATAACCTTTCGTCATGATGAGGATATCCGTGCGGCGCAGGACTTCGATATCCTGATCCGACGGATCATACGGATTGACGACCTCATAATCCGTGATGCCGCACATTTTCATGAGAGACTCGTAAAGCGGAGAGACAGCGATCCTTTTTCTGGCATTCCAGCGGTCGAGTTCTGTCTGTCCGCCTTCGGCTTTGATGATCGCGACCATTTTCCGGCGGATCTCGGAAACATCCGTCGAGCCGATGCCGAAATAATCAGAAAAGACTTTTGTCGTCGTGATCACTTTTGTGCGGCCCTGCGGCCTGACGGCGATAAAACCTCTTTCATGAAGATCGCGGATGTGATCATACGCCCCGGAGCCCCTGGCGTCCACGACCTCGGACTGAGTGATCGGCTGGTGATAAGCAATGATGGAAAGCGTCTTGAGCTGGGAAGACGTCAGTTCTTTGGGTGCGACCGAACGTATCCTGTCCGCAAAAGACGGGCGGATCTGCATGACATAGCGTTCGCCGAGATCGACGATCTCGATCCCCGAGCCCCGCTCATCGTATTCCGCCGCCAGAAGACGGACAGATGATATCACTTCCGCTTTTGTTTTTTTTGTGACTTTCATCAGCATCTCAAGCGTGACGGCACTGCCTGCCGCAAAAAGAGAAGCTTCGATATCAGCTGTTGTATTATCATAGACCATTTTTAACCCTTCAGATCAAACCGTTTTTCAGTAAATCATTCGTATCGTGATCGTTTTCGTGATCATTTATTATAAAGACCCTCAGACACCGTTCCCGTTTCCGGATTACCCGGCGCATAAAGTCATTTCAGATCTCCGGACCGCTTCTTTCCGGAGCGGATGCCTGACCGGTCGTTTCGGAAGACACGTCAGCAACGGAAGCGACCGAGGAGGAAGACGGATCAGCAACGGAAGCGACCGAGGAGGAAGACGGATCAGCAACGGAAGCGACCGAAGCGGAAGACACATCAGCAACGGAGGAGACCGAAGCGGAAGACGGATCAGCAACGGAGACGACATCATCGGTGCCGGAGTCGTCCGTTTCCGGATCGATCTCTTTCGGATAAATATAGAGAGGCCCGAAGAGTTCTTCCTGCCAGAGATCGATCTCTTTCAGATTCGTCAGGAAGAGGAGCGTCACATAATCCATGATACGGTCGCTGCCTTCTCTTGAAAGGACTTCTTCCAGCGAGACTCTTTCTTTTCCCCGGAACATCTGTTTCAGGACGGCTGAAAGGACGCCGGTCCTCTGAAGAATGGCCTCGTCGTGGGCGATCCCGATCACGTCTTCGGTCGTCAGGGCGGATTCGACGAAGTGACGAAGTTCTTTTTCTTCGGAACGTTCGCGTTTTTTTGATGCCGATTTTTCCGCTTTTTTGAGTGCATTGATAAGTTCTTTGAGTGTGACCGGGCGGCGCGGCGAGCGGCGGATCGGGAGTGTCGGCGCGGGGAACATCGTGATGTCAACGTCATCGTCTTCAGGGATGTCGTCGCCGAAGTCGTCATCCTGCGGAACCTCTTCTTCCTCTTCAGTGTCGATCTCCATCGATTTCATCCTGAGGAGAATGCAGGCATAAAGAAGAGTCCTTCCGGAAATGCGGAGATCCATCATCTTCATTTCTTCAATGCGCGTCAGAAACGAATCCGTGACTTCAACGATGTCGATGTTCCACGGATCGATCCTGCCGGCGCGGGACAGCTCGACAAGGATCTCGATCGGCTCGTTGCCGATCAGGCCGGAAAGGTCAAGGCCTTCGATATCAATGCCGCTTTCTGAAAGAGATTCCGACAGAAACGCCGGATATGTCTCTGAAAGGACATCCTGACGGGAGCCGTCATCATCACGGCCGTCGTTATCACGGTCGTCATTTTCCGCCGGAATGATTTCATCGCGGTCGTCATTTTTCACCGGAATGATTTCATCACGGCCGTCATTTCCCGCCGGAATGATTTCATCATGACTGTCATTTTCCGCCGGAATGATTTCATCATGGCTGTCATTTTCCGCCGGAATGATTTCATCACGGCCGTCATTTCCCGCCGGAATGATTTCATCACCGGCCGTACGGAACTGTCCGTCAGCCGTCTCTGCGGGTTTTTCTTCAGCGGTGCCGGTCCCCTCGCCCTGGTTGCTGCCGGTCATCTCGTTTTCACTCCGGTGACGGCTGTTTTTCCGTCCTGCTGCGTGACGCCGATGATACGGTCGGATCTTTCCAGCATCGGGCTTCTGAGGGAAATGACCATGAACTGGGCGTTGGGCGCTGATTTTCTGATCCTTTCAGCAACGCGCTCGACATTCCGGCCGTCGAGGTTCTGATCGACTTCATCGAAGACATAGAACGGCGCCGGGCGGTAGACCTGGATGGCGATGATGAAAGCAAGCGCGGTCAGACTCTTTTCACCGCCGGACATCGATTCCAGACGGATGATCTTTTTGCCTTTGGGCTGTGCGTGGAGCGTCATGCCGCCGGCAAAAGGATCGTCCGGATTTTCAAGGATAAGCTCACCTTTTCCGTCGGCAAGCTCCATGAAGACTTCTCCGAAGTTTTTGTTGATCGCTTCATAGCTCTCCATGAAAGCATCGCGTTTCATTTTTTCATATTCGGCGATCCTGGACAGGAGTTCTTCGCGCTCATTGAAAAGTGTGTTGCGCCTCTCAGTCAGTTCGGAACATCTTTTTTCTTCTTCTTCGTAATCGGAGATGGCGCGCATGTTGACAGGTTCAAGAGCAGTCATCTGTTTTTCAAGCGCCTCGATCGTCATGCTGACAGACTGATATGCCGGAACGTCATCCGACTCTTCAAGACCGCGGGCTCTGACTTCTTCAGACAGCGATGTGACCTGATCGTCAAGAGAGCGGCGCGCCAGACGGCAGGCTTCTTCCCGGCGGTCGAGTTCAGCGCGTGCATTTTTGGCTCTTTCCAGATTCAGGACGACATCATTTTTCTCCTTTTCAAGGACGGCTCTTTTATCCTGGAGCTCTTTCAGCTCATCGGACAGAGCCTTCTCGCGTTCTTCATCAGCGGCGACCTTCTTCCTGTTCTCTTCGATCTCGAGACGGAAAGCGCTGATGCGTTCGCGGCCTGTCTTCTTTTTGTCATCGATCTCCCGGATCTGATTCCTGGCATCCTCAGACTTCTCCGTCAGATTTCCGATCTGCATCTCATAGGAATTGATATCGCTTTTCACATCGGAGAGACGTGATTCAAGACGTTTGATCTCATTGTCGAGATACGAGGCTTTGGCGGAAAGCTCTTCCGTTTCCGGATCATTGAGTTCTGCTTCAGCCTTGGCGATCCCGTCGGAAATGTCTGCGAGACGCTTTTCAGCATCTGTTTTTTTCCCGGTCACTTCATTCATCCTGACACGCAGTTGTTCGGATTCGCCCTTCAGCCCGTCGATGCGTCCGTTTTTTTCAGCCAGGACATCAGCGAGGCGGCCTTCGCGTCCTTTAATCTCCCCGATGACGACATCCCTGCGGCTGATCTCGTTTTCGAGTGTCGAGACGCGCTTTTCGGCAATGCTTATCTTGTCGCTGATGTCGTCTGCGGCGCGGATGAGGAGTTCACGGTTCCTGTAAATATCCCGGATCTCTTCTTTGAGCGTTTCTAGTCTTTCGCGTTCGCTGGCGGCAAAAGAAATCCGCGACTTCGATGAAACGGAACCGCCGACCATGGCGCCGCTCTTTTCCAGAATGTCGCCTTCAAGCGTGACCATGCGGTAATGGCCGATGGAAAGCCTGGCATTTTCAAGCGTATCGATAACGACCGTATCCCTGAAAACATACCAGAAAGCCGCATCATAAGAAGGATCACAGGAGATCAGGTCGACGGCATAGCCGATATAGCCCGGAAGATCGTCCGGCTCGCGCAGCTGTCTGCGACGTTCCATTTTGGTCATCGGCAGAAATGTGGCACGGCCTTTGTTCCGGTGCCTGAGATAATTGATCGCCTGGGCGGCGTCAGAATCCGTTTCGACGACGATCGCCTGCATTTTGCCGCCGGCCGCCGTTTCAAGCGCTGTCGCATAAGCATTGTCGACGGACCCCAGATCGGCGACAGTTCCGCAGATGCCGGCAAGCTCTCCGGACTGAGAAGCTTTCAGGATGTCTTCGACCGCATGTGAATAACTTGCGCCTTCATCATTGGCGCGGACACGGGCTTCAAGACGCGTGTATTCGGCTTCCGCTCTGTCACGGCGTTCATCGAGCGCTTTTCTTTCATTCAGTTTTTTCTGATGCGCCGATTCAAGGTCAGCAATGTCTTTTTTGAGAGAGTCCGCTTCGGAACGGAATTTCTCTTTTTCATACAGAACGGCGTTTATGTCCGATTGGGAATTGGCGGCCTTTTCCCGGGCGTCCCTGATCTCTGATTCGATCTCGCGGATCTCATCGCTTTTGCGGCGGAGAGAGTCGTAGATCCTGTCTTCTTCAAGGACAAGCGCTGATTTTTCTTCTTTGACGGCGTCGGCATCTTTGCGCATCTGAGCCAGGACGGCGGCTTTTTCAGCGTATTTTTCGTTGATGCGGGCGATCCGGATCTCAACGGATCTTCTGTCGGAGAGTCTGTCGGATTTTTCTTTCAGCAGGACGTCTTCGCGTTCCTTTTCTTCTTTCAGTTTCCCGTCGGCTTCTTCGGATTCTTTTTTGAGGCTGTCGATCCTGAGGAAAAGTTCACGGCGCCTGGAA
Source organism: Methanosarcinaceae archaeon (assembly GCA_017613335.1). GTDB lineage: Archaea > Halobacteriota > Methanosarcinia > Methanosarcinales > Methanosarcinaceae > Methanofrustulum. Next base: position 5,187 of record JAGAEB010000144.1, on the reverse strand, counting down.
TCATAAGTGCTTTCTTCGGATTCGAGAAGACGGATCTTTTCTTCGGCGCGGGAAATGTCGCCTTTGACCGTTTCGATCTCACGGCGGATGCGGATCTGTTCGTCTTCGCCTTTGAGACGGATGTCGGCGGAGAGTCTGTCAAGCGCATCTGTCCGTTTTCCGATATCTTCTTCAAGAGCGCGGATGCGTTCGTCGTTCTTTTCTTTTTTCGCGGAGAAATCGGAAATCTCGCGGTCGATGTTCTGCAGTTCCAGGCGGGCGTCTCTGAGTTTTGAGAGAAGCAGATAACCTTCGAATTTTTTCTTTTCGTCACGGAGAGCCTGATATTTCAGCGCGGTCTCTCTCTCGCCGGAGAGTCTTTCCAGACGGTCTTTGACTTCTTCGATGATGATATCGACCTTTTCTATCCTGTCTTTGACGATATCCAGCTCTCCGAGCGCTTTTTCTTTCTTTTCGTCAAATTCGGAAACGCCGGCGATATCATCGATGATGCGGCGCCTTTCGGTCGAACTCATGCGGGCTGTGATCTGGGCGACATCTCCCTGCATCACGACATTGTAACCTTCGGGCGTGACGCCGACCTTGGCCAGAAGTTCGTGGATGTCTGTCTGGCTGACCTGTCTGCCGTTAAAATAGTAGTAACTGTATGAACCGGATTTCGTCTGACGGACTTTCCTGGCGATCGTAAAGGAATCGCTGTCGACGGGCGCCTGTCTGTCCGTATTGTCGAATGTGATGATGACTTCTGCGAAATCAGGTTTTAATTTGGGATCGCCCGGATTGTAGATCAGATCCGTCAGTTTCTCCGCGCGCATCGTCCGTGAACCGGAAAGACCGAGAGCAAAAAGAACACCGTCGATGATGTTGGATTTACCGCTTCCGTTCGGCCCGGAAATCGCCGTAAAGCCGCCGTAAAAAGGGATCCGGACCTTTTTGCCGAATGATTTGAAATTCGTAAATTCGATCTCTTTTATTTTCAAAGTCGGTTCTCCATTTTTTGCATGTTTCAGAGACAAAATCATAGATCCGGTCAGACCGGAAAGATCCGGACAGGATCGCCGGAAGAGTCAGAATGTTCAGGAAAGATCATCAGAGTGATCGGGACAGGATCATCAGATATCAGGCCACAGAGCCGGCCTGATGCCTGAATCTCAGAAGCAGTCATCTGATCGCATGATCAGTTCGCTGCCTTCATCGTCATTGACGATCGTCTTTTCCTGTTTGGGCTGTGATCCTTTGCTGTTTCCTTTTTTGACCGGACGGCCTGAAGGGCCGCTTTCGGCGTAGATGTATTCACAGTCTTTGTTATAGTCGATGCCGTCGTCATCGTCCGTATAGACATATTTCGCAGGGGAGACCCGGCCGCGGCCGGAAGAGTTTTTGGGAAGAGTCGGGGCAACGCCGTACGGGTCAACCGGACCGCCTGCCGGTTTTGATGAAGCAGACGGAGAGGACTGTGAGGAACCGGACAGAGAAGACTGTGGGGAACCGGAAGGGGAGGACTGTGAGGAACCGGACAGGGAAGACTGCGGGGAACCGGACAGAGAGGACTGAGAGGGACCGGACGGAGAAGACTGTGAGGAACCGGACAGGGGGGACTGTGATGCGGTCACTGATTCGTCAGAAGCGGCGGACGGGCCGGCGCTGCGGCGGTTTCTGATGTCAAACGGATCAGCTGCTTCGGATCCTTTCATGACATTTCCGGAAGCATAGACAGCAGATGCGGAAGAGCCGGGGATGTATTCATTGATCACCGCTTTCTGTTTGCTTCCGGGCAGTTCCTCAAAGAGCAGTTTCGGTTCAGGAGCCTGTCCTGCCGGCGTGATGACCGGCGACGGCCATTCCGCTTTTGACCGGCCGGCAACGGAACTGATATAACCGGCGGACGGCGCAGGGTCTGCAGGTCTGCGCGGCGCTGTGTTTCCGGATGATGTCGCTGCCGGGCGGGCAGAGCTTCCGGCAGACGGCCTGTCGAGGCTGCCGGCGGACGGTCTGTCAGCGTAGCGTGTGATCTGCGGATCTTCAAAGTAGCTTTTGTACGGTGTGCCTGATTTTTCGGACAGGATGCCGGAAAACGGATCTGCTGAAGGCTCTGCCTGTTTTCCGGCTCCGGCAGCGGATGCGGCCTGCGGGACATCTGATGATGCCCTGTCCGGTGACGTCTGAACTGACGATGACCGGCCGGCAGCATAAGCGTTCAGTGTCTGTCCGGATACTTTTGATTCTTTGAAATCCGCCTGACAGACGGCGACTTCAGAGGAAACCCTGCTGAGCTCTTTTGAGATTTTCTCCATCAGCGATTTCAGATCGACGATCTCACGGACAATGCCGTCCTGCGTTTTGGAAATTTCGTGGATCCTTTGTTCGATCAGACGCAGACGGTCATACGGCGCCGTTTCCGGCTGCAGGTCATTGCGGATGTCCGTTTCAACAGTCTCCTGCAGATCTTTGACCATCTTTTCGATCTGTCCGTTGACCTTTTCCATGACATCGTCAAAAATCTGTTTTTCCATGCCGGCCGTGCGGTTGTAATGGATCTTTCCGAAACGTCCTGTTCCTTTGTCATTATCATTGTTTTCAGCCATTCTGAATCCCCTGTCCTGAATTTTGATAAACGGTCTGTACAGACTGTGTCGTGATGAGTAAATAAATATGTGATAAATCAGATGATATAATTTAAATGTTCACATGAGAAAGCCGTCAGAATCGGATTATAAACGGAAATTCTGCCGGAAATGCCCGTATCCGGCCGGAAGAACACAGAAGATCAGAAAATTGTCCGGGCAGAAGAACCATGAAATCCGGCGGATCGGCAGGACGGAAGGACAGAAGGACGGAAGGACAGAAGGACAGAAGGACGGAAGGACAGAAGAATTTCCTGAAATGCCGGAATCGGAAGGACAGCAGGATCTTCCGGAAATTTCGGGATCGTCCGGGCGGCGGAGACCGGAGCCGGCGAAAAACGGGAAGACCGGACAGAAAACATCCGGAAGATTTTTCCGGTGTCAGCGAAGATGATTTATAACTGAATCGTCATGAATGGGCTTTATGACTCTGATCACTGTTCCTTACGGAAGCACAGAACTTTCCGCTGAAATTCCTGACAGGAATTTCCTGTCGACGATCCTGCCGCATTCTGCTGAAGAGTCGGGCGGATCGCCGTCTGAGATCATACGCCGTGCGCTGGAAAACCCGATCGGAACGAAGCGTCTTTGTGAGATGGCCGGCCCGTCCGACAGGATCGCTCTTTTTGTCAACGACATCACACGCCCCACGCCGACGGCCGTCATTCTGCCGTTCGTTCTGGAAGAACTCGGCAAAGCGGGCGTTCCTGATGAGAACATCACGATTTATTTTGCGCTCGGCCTTCACCGGTCGCTGACGGAAGAAGAATGCATTAAGATCACCGGGGAAGAGATATACCGCCGGATCAGGTGCGTTCAGCATGAAGTCGGTTCATATCCGGTCAGACATTTCGGAGAAACTTCCCGCGGAACACCTGTCGAAATCTATGAGGATATCGCGGAAAATGATCTTCTGGTCGCTGTCGGAGAGATCGGTTTTCACTATTATGCCGGCTACAGCGGCGGCGCCAAGTCGATCCTTCCGGGCGTCAGTTCAAAAGATGCCGTCATTGCCAATCACAAAAGGATGATCGAGAAAAACGCCGTTTCCGGAAGGACGGACAGTCCGGTCCGCCTGGATCTTGAAGAAGCGGCCGGCATGGTCGGCCTTGATTTCATCCTGAATGTCGTTATCGACAGTCATAAAAATGTCATCGCCGCATTTGCCGGCCATTACATCGAAGCGCACCGCGCGGGCGTGGAAGTCGTCGACAGGATGTATAAAGTGAAAGTCACGCCGGCGGATGCAGTCATCGTCTCCTGCGGCGGCTATCCGAAAGACATCAATCTCTACCAGACTAACAAGGCGCTCGACAATGCCGTTCAGGCCGTCCGCGAAGGCGGATCCGTCATCGTCGTTTCGGAATGCCGTGACGGCATCGGAAATGACATTTATGACAGATGGAACCGTGAATGCCGGACAAAAGAAGATGCTGTCGAGCGTTTCAGCCGCGAATTCGAATTCGGCGGACACAAAGCCGCAAAAACGGCCGCCGCCGCCATGCGGTATAAGATCTACCTCGTCTCATCCCTGACAGCGGAAAAAGCAGAAGAAGCCTTTTTCATCCCGGCCGTATCCGTTCAGGCAGCGATCGATGATGTCCTCAGAAATGACCCGGACACGAAGTTCAGCTTCATCCCCTACGGCGGACAGACGCTTCCGACACAGGAATGAGAAAGAGAGATTCAGTAACAGGATGTGATCACAGATGACCGGAAAAGCCGTCTTTGTCTGCTATGAAAAATGCACGACATGCAGAAAAGCCCGGAAATGGCTTGATGAACACGATATCCCGTATGACATCCGTCCGATCAAAGAAGAAAATCCGTCAGCAGAAGAACTCCGCGGATGGCAGAAAACATCGGGACTCCCTCTGAAACGTTTCTATAATACGAGCGGACAGCTTTACAGATCCATGGAACTGAAAGACAGGATCCCTGCCATGTCTGATGAGGAACAGATCTCTCTCCTGGCGACGGACGGCATGCTCGTCAAAAGACCGATCCTGATCACCGGTGACGGAAAAACAGTTCTTGTCGGATTCAAAGAAGAAGAATGGAATGTTCTTCTGAAATGACCGCAGCCGGTCTGCCGTGATGCTCTCCGGGCAGCCCTCTGTCCGGATCCGGATCAGATGTTCAGTCCGCCGGAACAGGCAGACTGAACACAATTTCCGGCGCCCGGAACAGATCCGGTCCGGCCGCAGCATTCAGAAAGACGGTGCGGACACCCGGCATCCGGATGACCGGACAACATCCTTTCATTCTCATCCGTTGACCGGGAGAAATGATCCGGACGCGATCGTCGTCTGTCTGAATGTCTTCTTTTCCGTGATCTTTTCAAAAGCATCGTAGTATCTTATTCTCTGAATGAGGCCGGCAAAGAAGAGATTTTCCGCCGGGATCTCATCATCGGTCTCGAATTTCATCAGGTAGGGAGACGGTGCAGCGGTGTTGTCTGCTTCTGCTTCGATCTCTTCGTAGTAGCGGGCTCTTCTGATGAGGCCTGCGAAGAAAAGGTCCATTTCCGTGTCATTGATTCCTGCGTATTTTGCGATTGTGT
>JAGAEB010000143.1 GCA_017613335.1 Methanosarcinaceae archaeon | reverse complement strand
TTTTTTTGATTTCATATTTTGTCTTCAAGACTCCACAGGTAAGACGGGAAGACAGGTTTTCTTTTATAGAATTCGTATTTTGACAGGAAACTGTCATAAAAACCGCAGAAGTTGACATTTTTCAGCGGGATCAGGAAAATAAATTCCGGATCCGATGCTTTTCCCTGAATGCCGAGCGCAATGAATACCGGGATATCTTTTGACACTTCCTTGTATCTTTTGAGCTGTTCGGGGTAAGTCCATTCAAGTTTTTCGTCCTTGCGGTATTCATCGGATCTGTACTTGCATTCCACGTAGAACTGCTTTTTTGTTTTGCGGTCCATGAAAAGAAAATCCGGTTTCATTGAAGCCGTTGCGAAACGATCTTTGTTCTGTGAATAAGAAGAAGTCCGGTAAATCAATTCATAATCAGAGTCCGGGAACATATATTTACTGACGTAGTTTTCGAAGTCTTCTCCTTTGACAAAGCTGCCGGGTTTATCCAAATTGCTGAGATAGTTGCCGATATTTCCAAGAAGTCCCATAATGATCCCGGCGAATAAACATCAAAAGAACGATATAAATATTACCCAATTATAGGCATGGATTTTTATGTGTCGGAAAGAATAGGATAACGATGAAAACATAACCGGAAGAAGCAGTCGCATTCACGAAAACTGCATAGATGTTTTCCCCCATAATATGCAGTTCATTTTTTGTACATCTGTATAAATACGTTCAGCCTGTTAATGCCGTTCATGTCATCGCTGTTTACCGATATCATTTCATCAAAAAAGAAGAAGATCTTTGCGGCGCCGATGGCGGATGTGACGAATCCGGCTTTCCGCGCGCTCTGCGCGATGCACGGCGCGGATCTGACTTTTACGGAAATGATCAATGCGGACGGCCTGCTCAACGGCGACAGATATGCAGAGGACCGCGGATTTTCCGCTGACGGGAAGCCTTACGGCGTTCAGATTTCAGGGAGTACGGCAGAGGGCATTTCAAAGGCCGCATGTCTTCTGGAGGATATGTTTCATCCGGCGGTCATCGATATCAATATGGGATGTCCGTCGCCGCGGATCGTCAGGAGCGGATGCGGGGCGTCTCTGCTCACGAAAGAAGGACTGCCGGCGCAGATCGTCCGGGAGACGGTCGGCGCTGTCAGCACGCCTGTGAGTGTCAAGATGAGGATCCTTAAAAACGAAGATGAAACGATCCGTCTCGCGGAATCGATTCAGGATGCCGGGGCGGCCGCAGTCACTGTCCACGGAAGAACACGGGATATGATGTATGCCGGAAAATCGGATACAGCTGTGATCAGACGCGTCAGGGAAACGCTCTCGATCCCGGTCATTGCCAACGGAGATGTCCGTGATGAAGCATCGGCTTCCCGCGTTTTTGATGAGACCGGCTGCGATACGGTCATGATCGGCCGCGCTGCGATCGGAAATCCGTTCATTTTTGAAAGGATTTCCTTCTTTCTGACGACGGGGAAGATCCACCCGTTTATTTCAGAAAGACTTCACGCATCCGACACCGGACCGTCGGAAACGAGACAGCGTGTGGCTGATTTTATAAAATACTGCGATCTTCTCGACAAAAACGATCTTTTCGGATGCGTCAATATCCGCGCGCATGCCCAGTGGTTCACATCAGGACTCGCCGATTCCGGAAATATCCGCCTCATGATCAACGACCTTCACAAAAACGTGAAGATAGACATCAACGACAGACCGGCGCTCACGGAAGAAAGAAAACAGCTGGCCGCAGAGATCATCGCCATTCTGGAAGAACACTACGGAGCGCCCTGACATCACAGATCCGGCGGACTGCGCTGATCCGGACCGGGTGCGCCGGCGGATGCCGGCGATTATTTTTTCGTTCCGATGATGACGCCGATGTTTGATTTGAGGAGTTTTCCGACGGATGCGACGATTCCCGGGCCGTCCGTCTTTTCTTTGCAGACGATGACGGATTCGAGCAGGCCGAGTTTTTCAACGCCGTAAACATCTCTTCCGTGTCCTTTCTTTTTGAGAGCGGCTTTGACCTGCGAGCGGGTGGCGTTGTTGAGGATGAGTCTGTCGGTCGGGGATTTGAGCCAGGACCACCAGAGGTCGACCTGTTCTTTCGTGAAAGCGGCCGTCTTCATGTCATCGCCGACGACGAAAGAGACCGGCTGATACGGGATCATGCCGAATCTGGCGGCGATCTGTCCGGCGTTTCCGGCGCCGAGCGGTTTCAGGGCTGAGGCGGGAATCGCCAGTTCAGTCCCGCAGGAGACGATGATGCGGTCTTCTTCGATCTTCGAGATATAGCCCCGGACCACGGCGCCCGGGAAAAGATCATCCGGCGTCATCGGTTTTCCGAATTCGGCATAAAGGAAATTCCGGCAGATCTCTTCATCTTCGCCGTCGATCGCAACGACGAATCTTCCGTTTCTGACTTCGATGCTGAATGTCACGTCAAGATCGGCGGTTTCGTTGTCCAGATAAGCGCTCAGAGACCGGACGGAGCCGGCCTCGTTTCCGTAAACAGGCTGCAGTAATTCAATGATCATTTTCTGATCTCCGGTAAAAATCAGTTCAGGACGGCCGGACCCGTCAGGCCGGATCCTTTCCGTTCCCGTGATTCAGGCTTCCGGCGGCTCTCCCGCGTAAGCATTGTATTTTTCTTCAGCTTTCCGGTAAGCCATGGCCAGTTCCGGATTGACGGGCTTTCTGTCATCCATGTCCTTTCTGATCGCCCGGAGTTCCTGTCCGAACGGCTTTAAAGCGGCGCGGAGCGTCGCAGCGTCCGCACCTTCCGACTTCTTCAGTTCGTAGACGCCGCGGACGCGGGCGGAGAAGTCATCGATCTTTTCAAAGAAAAGAAGATCGTCCGCATTTCCGGAAGAACCGGCGGACGGCTCGGCCCGTCTGTCCGGATCAGCAGCACCGGATGAATGTGAGAGAAGCTCACAGATGTTACAGACGTCATCGGCCTCTGCGGAATTTCCGGCAGAGGACGATTCATCGGAATTCCCGGCAGCGGATGGCGCATCGGAGTTTCCGGCAGCGGATAGTGCATCGGAATTTCCGGCAGAGGACGGCGCATCGGAGTTTCCGGCAGAGGACCGCGCATCGGAATTTCCGGCAGAGGACCGCGCATCGGAGTTTCCGGCAGAGGATGGTGCATCGGAATTTCCGGCAGAGGACCGCGCATCGGAGTTTCCGGCAGAGGACGAGGCATCGGGATTTACGGTAACGGAAGGCTCATCGGAAGGACCTGAGACAGCGACGGAAAAGGCAGACGGACTGACAGCATCAGAAGATCCCGGGGCGGTCTGTCCGCGGATGTCGGAATCGATTTCATTTCCGGTCTGCAGAGATTTTTCGGCCGGGATGCGGATCACGTTCCCGGGGGCGATCTCATCGATACCGCTTCCTGCGGGGAAAGAGAATGATCCGGCATCCCTGTTGATCATTTCTGTCAGGTTCCTGATGCTTTCGGCGACATGGTACCCTTTTGCAGTCAGGTGGAGATAACGCGTCCTTCCCTGAAGGAAAGAAGAGATGTATCCGCCGTTCTCAAGTCTCGTGATGACTTTTTTCGTATGGGCGAAATTCGATCCGATGGCGTTTGAGACTTCGGATATGTAGGTGATCCTCGAAGAGGCAATGAAAAGAAGGGCGACCGGAACTTTTTCCTGAAGGAAAAGCTTCTCGGCATCATTTAATTCAGTCATGTATTTCAGATAATAGATGACTGTTGATATTAAACTTTTGCTGATCCGCGCCGGATGGCTTTATGAAAGAAAAGTGCCGGATGAACGATAAATATAAGAAGCGCGTTAGAAGGAATCATGACTCTTAAAGAGATGTTTTCCGGACTGTTTTCCGGAAAGAAGGAAGATCAGGCTGAAAAGCCGGAAGAAAAGAAACTGTCCGGCGGGAAAAAGACCGGCGGCGAAAAGAGTTCATCAAAAAAAGTGCTGATGGTCATTGCGCCTGAGAAATTCAGAGATGAGGAATTCTTCGAGCCGAAAGAGATTTTCGAGAAAGAAGGTTTCGACATCACAGTCGCTTCCGTCAAAAAGACGACGGCTGTCGGCGCCCTCGGCGGAAAACAGAAGACGGATGCTGCGCTTTCGGATCTTTCCGCAGACGGTTTTGACGGGATCTGCATTTCAGGCGGCGGCGGATCGCGCACTTACCTCTGGGACAACAAGGATCTCCACAGACTGATCAATGAATTCAACGATGCAGGAAAACCGGTCGGCGCGATCTGCATTTCACCCGTCGTCCTGGCGAAAGCGGGCGTTCTGAAAGGCAGGAAATGCACCGTCTTCAACGATGAAGAAGGCATAAAGATCATTGAAGAAAGCGGCTCTGAGGTCAACCCTGAAAAGAGCATGGTCTGTGACGGAAAGATCGTGACGGCGAACGGCCCGAAAGCTTCCGTCCGGTTCGGAAGAAAAATGGCATCGCTCATCAGGGCGTAAAATCCGTCGCTGCATCTGCCGGATCCGTCCGGCAGATTTATCATTTTTCGTTTCTGCAGATTTTTTTCTTTTTTCGTCCTGCAGATTTTTTCTTTTTCGTCTCTGCAGATTTTTCTTTTTTCGTCTGCGGATTTCTGATCAGGATCTGCAGATCTTCTTATTGTTCATTCACGGATTTCTGATGAAGATCCGCTTTCCTTTTCCGCTCTTACGGAAATGAAGACAGGAGCGGCTGCTCCCTTTCTGAAAAAAATAAGGATCCGGGAGAAGATTTCCCGCCGGATCCGGAAAATCGTCAGATCTCGTAGCCGACTTCTGATTTCGGTCTGATCGTGACGAGGATGTAGTCGTTCATTTTCGATCTGGTGATGTCTGCCAGGTCGGAGAGCTTCATGCCTTCATCGAATTCGACGTTTTCGATCTTTTCGTGATAGCGGTCGTAGTTGAGTTTCACGCGGACGCCTGATAATTTGAGCGTCATCGGCGAGGGCGCCAGAGACGTTGCGATCTCCGGGACCTGGTCTTCGATCTCTTTCATGGCGCGCGCCGGCAGAACGGCCGGCGGGTCTTTGGCCTGGATCTCTCTCATGCGGCCGACGAGGTCGCAGACTTTCTGATTCATGTCATCGAGAGAAGACATCTCGCCCGGATTTCTCAGACGGTGGGCAGAACGGCCCAGACCGCCGACATAGACATCCGCACCCGGGATCTCATCAGCCGTCAGGTCTGTCGGACCGCCTGTCACGACGATCGGGACATCGATGCCTTCAAAGAGACGTGATTTTTTGTTGACGATGCAGTCACGGAATGTGCCCAGAGAAAAGACGGCCAGATCATGCTCATTGATCAGGCGTCTTTCGTAATCGTCGTTCAGCGAGACGCGGCGGCCCATGCCGCGGGCAAGACCGATCATCGTCGTCTTGGCGCCCGGGTGACGGAGAGATTCCGCGATATCACAGGCGGAGTGCGGCAGATGCTGGGAGGCGAGCGTCGGAGATACGACAGCGATCTCGACACCTGTGAGCGGCGACGGGATCATCTTTCCCAGGAATCTTTTTGCCATCTCATCGATCAGATGCGCATCATCCTTCGGAACGACCATGTCCATGTTGACTTCGGCCACCGTCACGATCTTGCTGACGAGATAGCCGCCCATGTCTTCCAGGAGTTCGATGATCTGACCGTGTTTGTAGACACCGCCGTTGTAAAGGTAAGGTTCATAGACAGTTCCCATCTTTTCAGACCTCCTTCATTTTTTCAGCTTTTTCCGGCTTTTTGTCTTTTTCCCTGCCGGCAGCCGTGATCTCTTCAGTCTTCAGGTCGGCAGCCATCTTCCGGCACTCTTCGATCCAGGCCGGCTCGAGCATTTCTTCGGACGCGGCGAAGATGAAGTCCGAGCCTTCAAGGCTGTGATAGCGGACCCTGAATCCTTCCGGAACGGAGCGGACGGCCAGTTCGATCATGTTCGAGTGGAGCGACAGGAAAGGATTGGCGATCACATGCGATCTGATCGTTTCAAGCTCGGCCTTGGCATTTTCAACGATCACATGGATCGTCCAGCGGTTGATCTGGTCGACTTTCGTCCGCCCGTAGGTGTCCCACAGATAAGTCGTGAGTTCCGGCATGTATTTTTCGCGCTCGATCGACAGACGGACGATCTCATGGCCGTTCTCGAATGTCGTATCGAGGGTACAGGTATCGCCGACGGTGATCGCGGATTCGGCATCACGGAGATTGACAGCCAGCGCGAAACGCGACTCTTCCGGGATCACGACGGCGCGCAGACGGCCGATCGCACCGGAGAGACGCAGATCGGAGATCACATCCGAGATGATCGAACGGTAGATCTCCGCTTCGCTTTCCCGTGTCGACTCCACTCTGAAGATTTCAAGTGCTTCCATGAGTGACATCCTCCTCAGTCTTCAACAAAACCGGAAGCCAGAAGAGCCGCACCGACAGCACCGATGAGATGAGAATTTTCCGGGACGAGGACTTTCGTGTTCAGCATGGCGCCCAGTTCTTTGGGGACACCTTTGATCAGAGAAGAACCGCCGACGAGGATGACCGGTTCTCTGACATCGACTTCCTGGAGCTGCTGGTTGAAGATCTGTTCAACGACACTGCGGCAGGCAGCGGCGGCGACGTCTTTGGGCAGAGAGCCTTTGGCCAGTGAGTTGACGAGCGACTGGGAACCGAAGACGATACAGTAACTGTTCATGCTGACTTTCGACTGGTCGCCCTGCATGGCAAGATCGCCGAGCTGCGTGATGTCGACATTGAGACGTTTGGCGACGGTCTCGAAGAAACGTCCCGAGGCGCCGGCGCAGATGCCGCCCATCGTGAACATGCCCGGAATACCGTCTTCAACGGAGATCGCTTTGTTGTCCATACCGCCGATATCGATAACGGTGGCAGGTCCCTGCTGGCATCCGGCCAGATAGACGGCGCCTTTTGAGTTGACGGTGATCTCTTCCTGAACGAGATCGGCTTTGTAGGCTTCGCCGACGAGATAACGGCCGTAGCCGGTCGTTCCGAGCGCCTGGACTTCAGAGCGGTCAATGCCGGCCATTTCAAGGGCTTTCGAATAAGCGGACTCGGCACTTTCGATGACCTGAACGGTCGGGACCCAGCCGTAGCCGAGGATCTTGTTGTCTTTCATGACGACGGCTTTCGTTGTCGTGGAACCGGAGTCGATGCCGGCGGTGATGCCGTGCTGGACTTCGCGGGCGAGGAGATGCTTTCTCCTGGCGATCGTCGTGAGCGCTTCAAAACGGGTGAAGAGCGTTGCGGCGTCCGTCTGTTCGGTGAAAGAGTAACTGATGACAGGAATGTCGGAATTCTTGTGGATGTAACGGCGGACTTCGTTGCGGACGATCGCCGCTTCGGCGCAGCGGAAGCAGGTCGTGACGAAAACACCGTCGGCCATCGTTCTGCCTTCGACGACGGCTTTGGCGCGGGCCATCATCAGACGGAGGTCGCCGCTTGCCGCATCAATACCGAAATCCCTTCCGATCGTTTCGAGTTCTTTGATATCGATCTCAGGATAGATGAATTCGGCGCCGACTTTTTGGGCGGCTTCTTCGAAAGCTGCCTGAACGCCGCCGTATTCCGTCCCGCATGAAATGAGAGCAATTTTGACTTTGTCGCTCATGCTTTTGCCTCCCTCCCGGATGTATCTTCAGCCTTGTCTGCACCGGCTGCGTCTGCTGTTTCAGCCGTATCGTATTTTTTAAGGAATTCGAGGATCTGATAAACAAATGTGTAGGTCTGGTCGTCTGTTTCCGGATATCTGATCTCCAGGATGTCGTTTCTGTTCAGGCGGTCGCGGACGAGGAATTTCGTCAGTTCGTTCGTACGGTTGCAGCCGGAGCAGCCGAAGTCGGCCGGCGCGCCGTCAACGATAATGGCGATATCCGCCTGTTCGGTCAGCGGACCCATCAGAGACATGCGGCCGCGGACACCTGCCGGGACTTCGATCGCGGCGTATTTGAGGCCTGTCTTCGGCTCTTCCGCCGTGATGTTGAGGGGCGGCGAATCAACGCCGAGTGTCGTTACTTTGTCGCGGACCTGGTTCATGACGACAAGCGGTTCGTGTCCGGCTCTTTTGACAAGGTCTGCCAGGATGAGACTGTTCGTCGGATAAATGAATACTTTAACCATTCATGATTCCTCAATGATCTGAATTCTCAATGATCTGAATTTTGTTTAGTCCTCGTCAAGAGAGCGGATGACTGCTTCGAGTTTTTCGGCCGGGACTTTTTCCGGCCATTCTGCTTCTCTGAGGGGTATCTGCATATCGTAATCGTCAAGGGCGTCGCCGATGACATCCAGTTTTGATATTTCTTCGTGGAGCGTGTAGAATCCGGGACGCTGTCCGCCGTTTCTGATCGCGCGGCATCTTCTCGGGTCGCCTGTGGGAAAGCCTCTGTCTTTGACAAAGATGTGGTTTTTGTCAAGGGACTGAACGATGTCTGCAACGGCACTGACGTTTTCTTTCGTGCCTGAGATGACGATGCCGTAGCAGGTTTCCTTGACGATGACCGGGATCCCGGAAGAGTAGGCGGCTGCGGCGGCATCTGCCGGAAGGACGCTGTCGGAGCTGACGGCGATGACTTTCGTGTACTGTCCGGAACGGTCCGTTCCGCCTGCGTTTGATTTCATGCCGGTGTCTGTTTCATTGACCATGATTTATGCCTCCGGATCTTCTGCGGTGTTTTCGCCGGCGTCGTTTTCACCGGTATTGTTTTCTTTTCTTTCGGCGAGGTATTTCTCAAGCCCTGACGGAAGGATCTCTTTGACGTAGACGACGTCGCCGTCGCCGAGGCCGCGGAGTTTTTCGGGCGTGAGGACTTTTCCGATGATGTTCGTGGCGCTGAATTTCTCGCCTGTCGGGCCGAAGAGATCTTCATCTGCCAGACGGACGCCGACATAGCCCATTCTTTTGGCGGACTGGTTCGTGATACCGAGTTCGCCGGAGCGGACGAGGTCGCCCGGCGTGTTTTCCGGAAGGATCTCTTTGTAGCGTTCGGCTTCTTTTTCCGCTTTGAAGATGAATGTGTCATCGTAGACCATGGAGACGGGGATCACGCCGATCGGGTGCGTTTTGAGTTCGATGGCATGTCTGAAGAATTCGACGCTCTTGGGCGCTTTGTCATAATAGAAAGTCACTTCGATGAGGGATGACAGCGGAACGGATGTGACGGTGACTTCGCCTTTGCCGAGGATCTCGATCGTCGATGCCGGATCCTGTCTGACGATGACATTTCCTTCGCCTTCGTAGCCGTTCACGTGAAGATCGATTTTCAGTTTTTCCAGAAGCGGCCGGGCTTCTTCGAGCGTGTGGCCGAGGAGCAGGATCTGAGGCGGCACAGGGTCGACGGTGATCTTCTGGCCGGCCTGCGCAAAAACAGGGAGGCTGATGCCTTTCGTGACGTGGCCGATGACGGAGTGGACAAGGCTCGAGGCGCGGTCTGCTGTCGAGATGTAGACGCGTGAGCGGCCTTCGCCGGATGAGCGGACGCTGATCGCGCCGACTGATCTGGGTTCAAAGTTTTCGTATTCGCAGGGTTCGCCGATGAGCGTGTCGTCGGAACAGAAAGCTTTGGCTTTCGAGCTGACGGTAAATGTGCCTTCCGTGATGAGCGCGTAGAAGTTTTCGGCGCCGTGCGGAGAGCTCAGGGACATTTCCGCTTCGATGTAGGTGGTGACGGTATCGCCGTCTTCAAGGACCGTATCGAGATCCGTCGTGCAGATGCCGTCGCCTTCGTCTTCTTTTTCAAGAACGGGCTCGATACTTTCGATGACCGTGCCGGCCGTGATCTTTTCAAGATTCCGGCGGCCGGCGATGAGCGTTGCAAAAACGCCGTCAGAGTCTGCGCCGTATTCGGCATAATGTTCTTTGCGGCAGAAAATGAGATGCGTGTCTGCGCTGTCAAAACCGCCTGCGCCGAGGAGGACATCGTTTTTCCGGCAGCGCATCATTCCTTTGACCGGCGTGATGCTGCTTTTGAAAGGACCGAAAGCCAAGGCGTCCGGACTGCCCCAGTGGAGCGGAAGGCCGACGAGTTTCTCATAATTTTCGACCCAGATCTTCGAAGACGGAGACGAAGGATCCTTTAATTCGATCGTCAGGATGCCGCCTGAAGTCTTCAGCGTAAAAGCCGTCGTCGGACGGACTTCCGCATCTTTTTTCTTAATGATGCAGACGGCAGAGCCGCTGACATAAGGCGACCCGGTCTGAGCCAGAACATCCAGGATCGAGGATCCGGCAGGCAATGACAAAGGAACACCGTCTGCGAGAATCGATATTTGTTCAGTCATATGTACTCCCTTTACAGATACATGGATATTGAATGCTGATTGAGATGATAATGAACGGTCATGAAACGGTCCGGAACGGACGAACGGAAACACGCCTGAACGGACGAATGAACGAACCGGAACGGACGGAAACGAAACCGTAAACGGATGACGGGAAAAGGCGTCATGAACGACGCCGGAAATAAAAAACAGAAAGTAAAGAACCTGTAAAAATAAATAGGTAAGCCTGACGACAGGCTTTCGGTCAGTTCCCCCGATATGAAAATGAAATCCTGTGATAATGATATGAAAATAATATAAAAATGAGAGGAGATGAGATAAAATGAACGGGTATGAGAGGAGATGAGATAAAATGAACGGGTATGAGAGGAGATGAGATAAAATGAACGAGTATGAGATAAAATGAAACGGAAATGATATGAAAAAAGGCATGACACCCGGAAGGGGCGCCATGCCTTCTGATCTGCCGGCATCACTGCCGGTCTGTATGCAGCCTGAAGACAGCCTGAAGATATTCAGATGCAGCCTGAAGATAATTCAGACACAGCCTGAAGATATACGGATATTCAGACGCAGCAGGAGTTGTCTGTCCTGACTTCTTTGTCTTTGTCTTCTTCGACGCTTTCGGCCATGGCTTTTCTGTCGACGTTGGCTTCGTTGACCCGGCTTTCTTTGGCCATGATCTCCATGATCTCTTTGGGTTTGCCGACGGCGACGATCTTTCCGCCCTGCATGAAGGCGACGCGGTCGCAGACTTCTTCGACGAATTCCATGTCGTGGGAGACGATGATGAATGTCTCGCCGAGGACTTCTCTGGCGTTGAGGATCGATTTCGAGACGGACAGACGGGTGATCGGATCCATGGTGCCTGTCGGCTCGTCCATGATGACGAGGCGCGGTTCTTTCATGAGGACCTGGGCCATGGCGACGCGGTGGCGTTCGCCTTCACTGAGTTCGTCCGTGTTTTTGTCGAGGATGTCCATCGCTTTTTCTTTCGGGAAACCGGCGACCATGAGCGTCTGGACGGCTTTGCGTCTGCCGAGTTCGTACGGCAGGTCGAGGCTGATGGAATCCGTAAGGTTGCCGATGATCGTGTTGTACGGGTAGAGGCTGTATTCCTGGTGGAGGATGCCCATGTATTTCGTGGCGCGTCCCTTGAAGTTGACACCGGGTTTCGTCATGTCGACCCATTCGTCGCCGATGCGGATGTCGATGCTGCCTTTTGTCGGCGGCATGATGCCCATGAGCATTTTGGACGTCGACGTTTTTCCGGCGCCGCTGACACCGACGATACCGAAGATCTCACGTTCTTTGACATCGAAACTGATGTCGTCGACGGCTTTGACGACACCTCTTTCAACGGAGATGTATTTCTTGAACAGGTTCCTGACACGGACGAGGTCTTCGCCGATGTCTGCATGACGGCGTTCCGTCACGAATTCTGTGTCGCCCATGAACTGTTTGATGACGTCCTGCGGTTTTCCGACGGCTGCGATCGTTCCGTCATCGAGGAGAACGGCTTTGTCGGCCAGTTCACCGATGACCTGAGGCCAGTGGGACGTGATGACGAGTGCCATGTTGTGGTTGCGGACGGTCTGCATGATGACGTTGTGAACGATCTCCGCGTTCATCGGGTCGAGCGTTCCGGTCGGTTCGTCGGCGAGCAGGAGATACGGGTTTTTGACAAGCTGACGGGCCAGGACGACACGCTGTTTTTCACCGCCGGAGAGTTCTCTGGCGATGTGCATCATACGGTGGGACATGTTGACTTCTTCAAGGATGTCGGCGGCGATCCTGACGGCGTCGGGGCCTTTGTAGCCGACTTCATTGAGGGCGTTCATGATGTTGACGAGAACGGTGTCGTCGCCGTACAGGGCAAATGTCCTCTGGATCATGATGGAGATGCGGCGGGCGACATCTTTGCGGTCGGCGTCATAGAGACCCAGCTTCACGAAATCGGCGGTCAGCTCTTCATATGTGCCGCCGCAGGAACAGGCCGTGCCGACTTTTCCCGGGACGTCGACGCTGTGACATTCCGGACAGCGGGCGACGTGGTAGATCACGGAGCCGGTCACGTTTCCGACTTCTTCCGTTCCTCTGAGGACGTGCATGAGAACAGTCTTTCCGGAGCCGCTTTTGCCGAGAATGCCGACGACTTCACCTTCATCGATGGTCAGATTTACATTTTTCAGGACCTGTTCGCCGCCGAAATCGACGCACAGATCTTTTACTTCAATAAACAATGTCATTCAAAAACACCTGAAAGCCTTCTTTCAGAAAGCAGAAAGCAATAATAACTCAAAATGAATGTCGTTATGACACGCACACGAATTATAAACATATCGTCTTTTCTCGACTGTTTTTGTAGGATTAAAGCGGCCTGTTCAGACGGTTTCGGGACACTTCCGGACGCGTCCCGGACAGGAAAGAGACGTTTCATTTTCTGTACGCTGTTTTTACACAGGACATACTGTATTTTGCACAGGAACATGATGTTTTTACACAGGACATACTGTATTTTGCACAGGAACATGATGTTTTTGCACAGGAACATGATGTTTTTGCACAGGAACATGATGTTTTTGCACAGGGACACTGCTTTTTTTGCCCAGGAACCCGCACCGGATGACACTGCTGCGCATCATATGCCGCGCGGCGCTGCCGCGCCTTTTGTCCTGACTGTGATATATTTATATCTGATAATCGAAATTGTACGGCATATTTTGACGGCAATGCCGATAAAACATGTTCGGGGTATGCAGAATGGATATAGAGTCGCTCATGAAAAAAAATCTGTCCCGCAGAGACTGTCTGGAACTGTTTGAAAATGAAGACGATTTTTTTGATATCATGAAAGCGGCGGATGAACTGCGCCGTGACATTGTCGGCGATACGGTGACGTATATCATCAACGGCAATATCAACTACACGAACATATGCACCTGCGGATGCCGTTTCTGCGCTTTCGCCCGGGCGGCGTCGAGTCCTGACGCCTATTTCATGACGCCGGATCAGGTTGCTGAAAAAGCGCTTCGTTTCAGACGGGCGGGCGCAACGGAGATCTGCCTCATGGGCGGCAGGAATCCGAAAACGGATACCTATTATCAGGCAGAGCTTGTCAGAAAGATCAAAGCTGCCGCTGAGCCGGAAGGCGGCATCCTGATCCACGGATTTTCGCCGCAGGATATCCTGACGGGCGCGGAAAATGCCGGCCTCGATGTCAGATCGGCGATCATGATCCTCAAAGAAGCGGGACTTTCGACGATGCCCGGCGTTGCCGCCGAGATCCTTGTCGATGATATCAGAAAAGAACTCTGCCCCGGAAAAGTCAGCGTCTCCGAGTGGGAAGACATCATCAGAACGGCGCACCGCTGCGGCGTGAAAACGACGTCGACGATCATGTACGGTCACATCGAGTCGAATGAGGACCGTGCGGAACATCTGTGGCGCCTGCGGAAGATCCAGGAAGAGACCGGCGGCTTTACGGAATTCATCCTTCTGCCGTTCCTGCCGGAAAACACGGAATTCATCCGCACCGGCAGAGTGAAAGGCGCCGCCTCGGGTCTGACGGATATGAAAATGACGGCAGTCTCACGCCTCTTTTTCAAAGACACGATCAGAAATATCCAGGTTCCCTGGGTCAAACTCGGCGTCAAATTCGCCCAGACCTGCCTCAAATGCGGCGGAAACGATTTCTCGGGAAGCATGATGGAAGACGACATATCCGTCGCCGCCGGCGCCTCCTACGGCACATTCATGACCCGCAGCATGTATGAGGATGCCATCAGACAGATCGGCCGCATCCCGCAGGAAAGGAACACATTCTATGAACCCGTGACCGGAAAAATCCGAATCGCCCGGACGACCTGCGGCCGGCACGATTTTTCAGAATAAGGTACCGGCAGAAATTTTTCAGGTTATCAGGCCGGCAGGATTCAGGCATCAGCTGCCTGTTTTTCCGGTCCGTCGTCTGCGCCGCCGCCGGCCATCTGTTTTCCGATGATCTCATTGACGATCTTCAGGAAATCGTCTTCCGTGCCGGCGGGCAGAGAGCCGCCTGAGGCGATGTTGTGGCCGCCGCCCCGTCCGCCGACGGCTTCTGCGGCTTCTTTGAAGGCGACGGAGAGATTGAGGCCCTGACGGATCTGGCGGCGGGTGCCGCGTCCGGAGACTTTGATGAAGCCGTCGCTGACGTTGAGACAGATGACCGGTTTTTCGGGGTTGACATAGCGGACGATGACGGATGCTGTTTCGCCGGCATTGTACATGTCGTTTCCGATGACGAAATTGATGCAGCCGCCGTCTTTCAGGAGAGGGACGGATTCGGCGATGCTCCTGATGAGGATCTCCCGGCCCTGGCGGTAATAAGAAAGAGCATCTTCCAGTGCGGAAGGGTCGTTGAGACAGAGAGAAACGGCGAGGCCGTATTCCTTGAAATTGCCGCAGCTGTTGATGATCCCGGAGAGGTCGCAGATATTCCTGACGAGACAGTTGTTCAGGAGATATGTCTCGCCGACGCAGGCTTCAAGGCCTTCGATGCATCCTTTTTCAGTCAGCTTCCGGCTGACGGCGTCTGTCAGCGTCTTCATTTCATCTGATGTCAGATCCTCGGCGCGTTTTCCGGAAAGGCCGAGCCCGGACAGGAATTCTTCGATCAGCTCAGGATTGCCGGTGATGTCGAGATACGGTTCGAGCGTGTACATGAAAATGTCTGAAAGGAGACCGTCTCCGATGCGGAGGCCTTTGCGGATATCGATGATGCCGGCGTTTTTTGCTTTTTCAAGAATGAGTTCATTGGCGGAGATCATGAGCTGCCGGTCGCTTTCGATGCCGACGAGCGCCAGAGACGCCAGATCGATATTGGCCGGATCCATCTTTTCGGCGACCATCCAGCAGAGACCCGCGCCGCAGATCATCGTTGCGCCGGAAAGGCCGACATCTTCCGGATTCAGGAAATACGGCGTTTCGGGCCTTTCTTTGAATTGATGATGATCGAGGATGATGACCGGATTGGGATATTCTTTCAGGACGTCCCACTGGGCGCTTCCCATATCGCAGAAAAGGAGCGGCGTGTCTTCATAGAAACTGTCTTCATGCAGCGCCAGGATATCCGCTTCGAGTTTGGGCAGGTTCGTCACATGACACGGGATGTGCAGACGTTTCAGCGCCGCCGACATGATCGCGGCGCTCGTCAGACCGTCGCCGTCGTTATGGGAGAAGATCCTGACGAAGATCTGATCTTTCAGATACTGCGCGATCGTCTCCGCTTTTTCTTCCATAGCTTTAATCCTGTCGTCCATTTTCGGCGTCTCCTGCATCTTCTGATATCTCCGGAAAATCCGCGCAGATCCGGTCTCATGAAAAATCCGGCAGACACTGCGTCAGATTCCGTCAGAACAGCTGTCAGGGGGGTAAACCCTGAATGAATAAAAAGGTATCGTGATGCGTGAAAAACAGTGTCGGGAGGCACCATACAAAGATTTTATCGGATGTTGTTTTCCCGGTCGTCGTTTTCCGGGGGTCTGTTTTCCCGGTCGTCGTTTTCCGGGATGCCGGCCCCGGGGTCGTCCGGGATGCCGGGTTCGGCCGCGGAGATTTCCGATTCGTAGGTGTCGATGTTCCTGACTTTCATGAGGACGTGTTTGTTGTACGTCTTGAAGATGTCGCTGCGGGTGATG
>JAGAEB010000142.1 GCA_017613335.1 Methanosarcinaceae archaeon | reverse complement strand
GATGCAGTCATTGAAGCTGATGCAGTCATTGAAGCTGATGCAGTCATTGAAGCTGATGCAGTCATTGAAGCTGATGCAGTCATTGAAGCTGATGCAGTCATTACAGCCGCTGCTGATCATTTCGGTTTTGGCTTATTCTTTGATCAGTTCGTCAAATCCGCATGCTTCAACGAGTTTTTTGACCTCGTCGTAAGCTTCCGGATACATGTGGACGGTCGGCGGGATCTCGGCAAGGCCGAGGTCGATGCGTCTCTGTTTCGTTGCATCGTTGATCGGAACGCCGTGTCCTGTTCTGACAACGTTTTGGGCGGTGCCTCTGTGCGGCGCGAGCATGTGACCTTCTTTGACGGCCATCGTCCTGATCTTCAGGAGCGTATCGACGTTGAGGACCTCTTCAGGGCAGCGTTCCTGGCATTTGTAACAGGTGGTGCAGTACCAGAGGTAGGGGTCGCTGAGGATACGGTCTTTTAAGCCGAGACCTGCCAGACGGAGGAATTTTTTCATGCTGAAATTGCTTTCGAGATCGGTCATCGGGCATCCGGTGGAGCATCCGTTGCAGTTGAAACAGAGACGGAGCTTTTCGGCACCTTTTTCCTGACTGATCTCTTCAAAAAATGTCTTGTCGAACTCTGAGGAGTCTATCGGACCTGTCATATTCATTCCTTCCTGAAAAGTCGCCGATGCTCCCGTGAAGAGAGCAGGCGGTACGGAAAATGTTGAATAAAATTGATTGATGGTACAGGAAGACCGGCTGCTGCGGGCGCAGAGCGGCGGTCTGTCCGTATTTTGACTGTATATATTGTACGATACTGTGCCTTAAAGGTATTGTACATATGTGCGGTATATGACATGCAGCGCATGACAATGACCGTATTACAGTACAGGTTTAAGATATATCATGAAAATCAATGATGTATTTTCAAACGGCTATGGAAACTCCCAATACCTATATAAAATCTATCTCAGAAAGCCGCCCGTGACCATTGACAAGGGTTAACATATTATCGCTCAAATATTGAAAATCCGGCAACATCGGCACGATCCCGGTGAACGGCTGTTCGGTTAAGCGAATGTTGTTAGTATTAACAAAAGTGACAGGAAGGCCGGAAAGATATGAACGATCCGGAATGGTCATCCGATGATCCTCAATGATCAGGAATGATCGCCCGATGATCCTCAATGATCCGGGACGATCGCCTGATGATCCTCAATGATCCGGGACGATCGCCTGATGATCCTCAATGATCCGGGACGATTGCCCGATGATCCTCAATGATCCGGGACGATCACCTGATGATCCTCAATGATCCGGAACGATCGCTTCTGTTCCATGACGAAAATGATGTGATAGCCGAATTCCGTCTGAACCGGGCCGACGACCGATCCCGGCGGCACGGAGAAAGCAGCATATTCGAATTCAGGGACCATCTGTCCCTTTCCGAACCAACCGAGGTCTCCGCCTTTTGATTTTGACGGACATTTTGAGAAACGTTTTGCGAGGACTTTGAAATCTTCGCCTTTGGAGATCCTGTTCATGATGTTTTCGGCATCTTTTTCGGAACTGACGAGAATGTGTGCGGCGTGAACCTGTCTGACCATGGAGGAGAAAAGGGAAAATCCGTTTAAAAAGATTTCAGAAAATGCGCGGGATCGGAAGCTGAATTTTCCGGTCGGCCGACTTTTCGGCGCAGCGGTGATGCGCTCTGAAACAAAATATATTAAACAAAAAAACATTTTGTTGCTTTATTCGGACAGCGGCTGCTGATTCACCCGACGGAGGGAGTAGGACGGAAGAAAAAGATGCTCACAGGGATATTTACAGGATGGATGCTTTCCCGGGAAAAAGAGAATCTGACAGGGAAGCCCGCATGATCGAGATGCCGCGCGAGATCGTCGTCGGTGAAAATGCCCTCGAAAAGGTGCCGGATGTCCTGAAAAAACTCAAGCTTTCCGGAAACACATACATCATCACCGGCAGGCAGACGAATATCGTCGCAGGCGAACGCATCCGGGAAATGACGGAAGCGGAATCCGGATGCATCGGGAAATGCGGAACATACATTTCCGAAAAAGCAACACCGGAAGAAGTCAGTGCCATTCTCGATGAGGTGTCCGGAACGGATCCGTGCTGTCTTCTGGGTGTCGGAAGCGGCCGTTCCATCGATCTGGCGAAACTGTCGTCGAAAAAACTCGGGATCCCGTTCCTGAGTATTCCCACGGCGGCCTCCCATGACGGTATCGTCTCGTCAAGAGCGTCGATTCATTCAGACGGAGAATCGAAATCAGTCGACGCCCAGTCGCCGATGGCCGTGATCGCGGATACGACGATCATCTCAAAAGCGCCGTACAGACTGCTCGCCGCCGGATGCGGCGATGTCATTTCCAATTATACATCCGTTCTCGACTGGGAACTCGCGTCGAGGCTCCTGAATGAACCATTCAGCGCCGTTTCATCGTCCATGGCGCTCATGAGCGCGGAACTGATCACGGAATCGGCCGACCTGATCCATCCGTCGGAGGAGATCGTCGGCATGGGCGTTTCCCCCGAAGCGGCCCGTCTCGTCATTCAGGCGCTCGTGACGAGCGGCATGGCGATGAGTTTCGCAGGCTCATCCAGACCTGCTTCCGGTGCCGAACATATGTTCAGCCATGCTCTTGATCACATTACCCAAAGACCGGCCCTCCACGGCGTTCAGTGCGCCGTCGGCTCGATCATGATGATGTATCTCCACGGCGGTGACTGGAATCTTCTCAGAGAGACGATGATCCGCCTCGGAATCCCGACATCGGCCGAAGAAATGGGAATCCCCGATGAAGACATCGTCGAAGCGCTTTTGGCAGCGCCCGGGATCAGACCCGAGAGATATACGATCCTCGGAAAAGGACTGACAAGACCGGCCGCCGAAAAGATGGCGAAGATCACAAAAGTCATTCCTTGAACAATCAGTCTTAACAGTCAAAGCTGCAGAAAAACAACAGAAAGAAGGGACAACATGAAAGAAGAACAAGTTCAGAAAATAACCGTGGCCGGCGAACGTTTTGCAAAACCGGGCGAAGAATTCTTTTTTGTCGGCGAAATGCCGGAATGCAGAAAATGCAGATTCAGAGGAACCTGTCTGAACCTGGAGCCGGGAAGAAAATACAGGATCGAAAGCGTCCGCGAAGGTCATCTGATGGAATGCGCGCTCCATGACGGCGGCGTTCTGGCCGTCCATGTGACACCGGCGCCGATCAAAGCGCTCGTCGATCCGAAAAAAGCTGTGGCAGGATCGACTGTCGTTTATGAACCGGTCGCCGCGCCCGTTTCTGAAGAGGACGAGAAATATCTGGCGCCGGAAGGCCTTGTGAAAGGCGACAGATGCCGGATCGTCGATATCGGAGACACCATCAAAGCCGGAAACCGTTCTTACCGGATCGTGTCGCTTGTCGTCCTTTGACGGTGACCGGGAATTTCCGGAAAAACAGCCCCGGAAAACGGCCTCCTCCGGGCGGAAAAAATCCGGCACTGTCGGAATGTTTATAAAAAATAAAGAAATTGTAACGAGAAACATGAAATGAGAATACGCATCAGGCGGATATCTCAGAAAAATCCGGAACATAACGGGAAAACGAAAAAAACAGAAAAATAAGGAAAAAGCCAAAGGAATCATCAGTATGCCCAGAAAGACAAAGAAGCAATTGCTGGCTGAAAGAGCGGAACAGGCGAAGGCAGCAGCTCAGAAGAGAACGACGGAATACGAATTTTATTCACAGGCCCGCTGGGACAACTGGATCGGGCAGATCCGGGAGATCGATCCTGCCCGGGACGCCGGCGGAAATGAAGAAGACGATCCGGTCGCTGCCGTCATTGTCAACATGGAAGATGACGTGATCCTGGCCTGTCTCAAGATCGTTGCCCGTTTCGACAAAGAAGCTGTCAGCCGGGAAAAAGCTCTTGAGATCTTCAATAAGATCCGTGACATCGTTCTGGCACCGGTCGAAGAGATTTCCGATTATGCAGATTTCATGATCTGTTCCGTGCAGGATTCCCTGTCCTGTTCCCTTGCCGCCTTTGAAGTTTATTTCAATCACGATTATGAAGAAAACATGGATTTCAGGGAACTCATCGAAGAAGCATTCGAAGCAGAAGAAGACGGCGACCTCGATCTGGCTTTCGGCA
Organism: Methanosarcinaceae archaeon; assembly: GCA_017613335.1. Taxonomy (GTDB): domain Archaea; phylum Halobacteriota; class Methanosarcinia; order Methanosarcinales; family Methanosarcinaceae; genus Methanofrustulum. Next base: position 2,326 of record JAGAEB010000142.1, on the reverse strand, counting down.
TCATCGCCGTTGCCGGCGCAGGCGTGATCGCCGGCCAGGTCATCGATGAAGACATCCTTGCCGGAATCCCCGAAGAAAGACAGGATACCGCCGTTGCCGTCTGGCTCGACGGGATCGACTCCATTGTCGCCGCAATGGTCGGATCCGACAGCTACAAGAACTTCGATGAAGATGACGACGGATCGGACTGATCATCAGTCTGTCCGTCCCGGCTTTTCCTTTTTTCTTTTTCCGTTGTCAAAATTATAAACGCATCCGGAAATCCGTAAAAGTCCGATCGCATTTACGGATCCGGATCATACCCGGAAAGATCTGATGACCGGGATTCACTTTTTTTCAGTCTTTTATTGATTCATTGCTGTATTGTGTATAAAACGGAGGAGAACGGATGATCTGCATATTTCTGACCGGAGAGCGTCAGATCGGAAAAAGTACGGCGATTTCTTTATTTCTTGAAAGATTCAGGAAACAGGAAAGAACTGCCGGTCGTGATGATCCCGTGATCGGCGGTTTCAGGACTGTTTTCGGACCGGGTGCTTCAGGAAGGACGCTTTATATGGTCAGGCTTGATCCGGATTGCCGCTGTCCGGATTCCCTGAATGATCCGTATGATCCGGACTTTTTTTTATCGGGTTCCGAAAAAAAGATCGTTGCCGAATTGCACGATGACAAAATGACAGGAAAGCCGGAAGCATTCGACAGTTTCAGCCAATCCGTGTTCAGGGATCCGGAAAAATGCAGTCTCATCCTGATGGATGAACTTGGTTTCCTTGAAAAAGATGCCGCGATCTTCAGAAAAAACGTTTTTGATATTCTTGACGGAAATGTCCCTGTCATCGGCGTGATCCGCCAGGGATTTCCCGGATGGACGAAAGAAATAACCGGCCGCAGAAACGTCAGGATCCTGACGGTCACGCCTGAAAACCGCGACAGTATTCCGGAAACGATCATGAAGATTTTTTCAGAAAAACCGGACGGAAACAAACTGCCTGAAGAAAAAGAGGCAGGAGACGTGAAACTGTTTAAAGAGGATCAGGAAGAAATGATCCCTGTTTCTGCCGTGATCATGGCGTCCGGCCGTTCTGTCCGCTTCAAAGGAAAAAAGCTGCTGGAACCGATCGACGGCATTCCGATGATCGAAATCCTTTTCAGAAAGATTCCAGATGGGCTGTTCAGTCGTGTATCTGTTGTTTCGGGTGATGAAAAGATCCTGACTCTTGCCCGCAGCTGCGGTTTTGATCCGGTCATGAACGACGATCCCGGAAATGATACAGCTGTGACGATCCGGAAAGGCCTGGAAAATACACCTGAAAACAGCGCAGGATGTATGTTTCTTGTCGGGGATCAGCCCCTTCTCAAAACTGAAAGCATCAGAGCCCTTTGTGATAATTTCAGAAAAGATCCGGAAAAGATCCATGCTCTGGGTTTTTCCGGAAAACGCGGAAATCCTGTCATATTCCCGGGGAAACTGTTCCCGGTCCTCAGAAAGCTTGCTCCGGGCGAATCCGGAAAAGATCTTATCAGGCGTTCGGACGTTCCCGTCATTCTGTCAGAAGCACAGGACGGATCTGAACTGACAGATATCGATTACCGGGAAGATCTGGAAAAAATCCACGAAGAGCAGAATATGCGATCACGAAACGGGCATCTGATGATCCGGCTTTCAGGTTTCAAAGATTTCTCTGAAGATCTGTTCTGCAGAGGAATGAATCCTTTGTTCCAGAATGTCGTATTTTGCGATCAGTTCGTAGGCTTCCGGCGTCAGTTGGCTGCCGCCGCCGTTTTCTCCGCCGATCGTTCTTGTGATCAGCGTAAAACCGAGTCCTTCTTCGGCGCCTTTGATCATTTTAAGAGCTTTTCTGTAGGAAAGATCCATTTCGCCTGCCGCACGGTTTAAAGATCCGCACTGATCAACTTTCCGCAGGAGCATGATCGGGCCTTTTCCGAGGAATTTTTCTTTTTTATCGTTGCATATATAAATTTTACAATCACAGATCATAGTCATCACTCATGACAGCAGTCATCAGTCGGGATCATATGTCGTTGCTTAAAGTTGTTGCTTAAAGTCGTTGCTTAAAGTCGTTTCTTAAAGTCGTTGCTTAAAGTCGTTACTTAAAGTCGTTGCTTAAAGTCGTTACTTAAAGTCGTTACTTAAAGTCGTTGCTTAAAGTCGTTGCTTAGTCTTACTTAAAGTCGTTGCTTAGTCTTACTTAAAGTCGTTGCTTGGTCTTACTTAAAGTCGTTGCTTGGTCTTACTTAAAGTCGTTGCTTGGTCTTACTTAAAGTCGTTGCTTGGTCTTACTTAAAGTCGTTGCTTGGTCTTACT
>JAGAEB010000141.1 GCA_017613335.1 Methanosarcinaceae archaeon | reverse complement strand
TTCATCCGGATCTTCCGGATGAACTCTTTTTTTTTACATCCGGATTGTTTTTTAATTTTGCATCCGGATCCTTTCTTTGTTTTCCGTTTTTACCGGAAGACAGTTCCGTTTTTTCATCTGATGAAAAGAAGTTCTCTGTATTTCGGGAGCGGCCACATGCGGTCGTCGACGATCATCTCGAGGCTGTCGATGTGTTCGCGGATCGTGTCGAGGTACGGCAGGACGCGGTCGTGGCAGATGACCGCTTTTTCACGGCCGTCCGGCATCTTTTCCAGGTCTTCGCAGAGTTTCGTGAGTTCATCCGTCTGCGCGCGGACGGCTGAGATGTGGTGCGAGATCTCGCGGACGACTTTCATCTGGGGGTCGAGAAGATCAGGCAGTTCTTCTTCGGAGAAGACTTTCTTCATTTTGATGATGTTGTCGAGGATCTCCGACTGGTAGCATGTAGCGATCGGAAGGATGTGATTGACGGCCATGTCTCTCAGGACTCTGGCTTCAATCTCGAGTTTTTTGCTGTATATCTCATGGAGGACTTCCGTTCTGGCGATGAGTTCGACCGGCGACATGACGTCCGTGAAAGCGAACATCTCGCAGACTTCAGGCCTGAGGCAGTTGTCATAAATGAGCGGGACGCTCGTCTCGCAGTCGAGACCGCGGCGGGCAGCTTCAGCTTTCCACTCTTCCGTGTAGCCGTTTCCGTCGAAGCAGACGGCCCGGCATTCTTTGAGATATCTGCTGAGCGTTTCCAGAACGGCGTTCCTGACGGGGACGCCGGATTTTATGAGATCGTCGACCGTCTTTCTGAATTGGATCAGCTGATAGGCGACGGCCGTATTGAGTGCTGTCATCGGCGCTGCGCAGTTGGCGGACGAGCCGACGGCTCTGAATTCGAAGCGGTTTCCTGTAAAGGCGAACGGAGACGTCCTGTTGCGGTCCGTGTTGTCTTTGAGGAGCTCCGGAATCCTGGGAACGTGGATATCGATCCCGGATTTCTTGTTCATGCCGATGACGGCGGCGGATTTTTCAAGCTCCTTGACGACGTGCGTGATCTCCGTGCCGAGGAAAGAAGAAATGATCGCCGGCGGCGCTTCATTCGCGCCGAGACGGTGCGCGTTCGAGGCGCTTGCGATGAAAGCTTTCAGAAGGCCGTTGTTCTTGTAGACGGCCATGAGCGTGTTGACGATAAACGTCATGAACCTGAGGTTTTCCTCTTCGTTTTTCCCCGGCGCGAAAAGATTGACGCCGGTATCGGCCGTAACAGACCAGTTGCAGTGTTTTCCGGAGCCGTTGACGCCTTTGAAAGGCTTCTCGTGGAAAAGGACTTTGAAGCCGTGACGGGCGGCGACCATCTTCATGACAGACATGAGGATCATATTGTGATCGACGGCGAGGTTCATTTCCTCATAGACCGGCGCGATCTCGAACTGATTCGGTGCGACTTCATTGTGTCTCGTTTTCAGCGGGATCCCGAGCCGGCATCCTTCGACCTCCAGATCCTGCATGAACGAAAGCACACGCGGCGGGATCGATCCGAAATAATGGTCTTCAAGCTGCTGGCTTCTGGCGCTTTCGTGTCCCATGAGCGTCCTTTCCGTCAGGACAAGATCCGGGCGCTGTGAATAAAGATCGGCGTCGACAAGGAAATACTCCTGTTCCCAGCCGAGGTTGACCGTCACTTTTCTGACAGTCGGATCAAAATAAGACTTCATGACGGATGTGGCGGCGGAATTGAGGACAGAAATGGATTTCAGGAGGGGCGCTTTGAAGTCGAGCGCTTCTCCGGTGTAGGAGATGAAGATCGTCGGAATGCAGAGCGTATCACCGATGATGAAGGCAGGCGATGACGGATCCCAGGCCGTATAGCCGCGCGCTTCAAATGTCGCGCGAAGGCCGCCGTTGGGAAAACTCGAGGCATCGGATTCCTGCTGTGCGAGCAGTTTTCCGGAGAACTCTTCGATGCAGCCGCCTTTGCCGTCCGGTTCCGAGAAAGAATCGTGTTTTTCGGCCGTTCCGCCTGTCAGCGGGTGGAACCAGTGGGAATAGTGGGTGGCGCCGTTGTCCATCGCCCATTGTTTCATGCCCGATGCCACCTGATCGGCGATGCTGCGGTCAAGGACAAGTCCTTTGTCCGCCACGGCTGCCAGGTGTTCCCTCGTCTGTTTTGACAGATATTTTGTCATCTGCTTCTCATTGAAAACGTTGCACCCGAAATATCCGGACGTCGCTTCCTTCGGCAGAGACGGCTTTACAGGCGTTTTTGAATACGCCTTTTCCACGGCATTGAATCTGCTGCTGTCAGTTATCGGAAAACCCCCGCTGAAGATCATATCAAAAAACTTACAATGATTCAAATCCACAAATGTATAAAAAGATATTCAGTCGGCAGGATTTTCCCCCGAAACAACACGAATGACAATGTAAATTTACAGGAACGCATCCGCTCTTTCAGACCCGCGACTGTCCGGTCGTTTTTCCCGCATCTGAAATTCCCCGCCCGCTTTGATGATGCATCCTTTCTGTCCTTCATTTTCACACACTGTGTTTCACACACTGTGTTTCACACACTG
>JAGAEB010000140.1 GCA_017613335.1 Methanosarcinaceae archaeon | reverse complement strand
TTTTGACTGCTGTTTTTGACTGTTGTTTTTGACTGCTGTTTTTGACTGTTGTTTTTGACTGCTGTTTTTGACTGCTGTTTTTGACTGCTGTTTTTGACTGTTGTTTTTGACTGCTGTTTTTGACTGCTGTTTTTGACTGTTGTTTTTGACTGCTGTTTTTGACTGTTGTTTTTGACTGTTGTTTTTGACTGTTGTTTTTGACTGTTGTTTTTGACTGTTGTTTTTGACTGTTGTTTTTGACAGTTTTCCGGATCAAAAAAAGAATGAATGAAAGAAAAACAGTGTCACGCGTTCATGAAATGAATCAGATCATGAGACTGATAAAAAAAGACACATCGGAACGAAATAAGACCGATGCTGAAAAAAGATAAAAAGTTCAGGAAGAAACAGAATGTGAGATCCGGAAATGACCCGGATCTCAGAAAAGATTCAGCTGAAAATCCGGGGATCTTCAGTTTTTGGATTCCGTGTAGCCGCATTTGCCGCAGGCAAATCTGTCCTTGTGCTCGGCCATGAAAACGCCTGCACCGCATTTCGGGCATTCTTTTTTCAGGTGGACGAGTTTGTCGCCTTCAACTTTGTAGTAATCTTTAACTGCCATCAGAATCACTCCTCAGCTGCTTCTTCTGCTGCTGCCGGCGCTGCATTCTTTTTCATGATGTGCTCGGCTTCGATCTCTTTCATGCGGGCTTCGTCTTCATAGATCTTGGCATAGCCGGTCGCTTCCTGGATACCGAAGCGGGACTCCATCTTCTGGATGATGACGAGGTCGAGTTTGACGTTGAGCTTTGCAGCGAGTTTGTTTCTGACGTCGTTGCGAGAGGGCGTGGGACCTTCATATTTCACGGTGAAATCCAGTTCCCTCCGATTTAACAGTTTGTTGTTCTTTTCAGAGTTAATGATAACTTCCATAATCGATACCTCCGATAGAATCGGATACCCATGCACAACGGATTTATCATTTATATCTCTTTCTGAAACATCCATGCAGGCATAAAAAAAGCGGAAATCCGGATCATTTCCGGTTTTCCGCTTCATCCAATATCCTTCTGATCGTTCCGGAAACGGCCTTTCCGGAAGTTTCCGATTCGCTGACGATCCTTTTCAGGAGCGTGAGCATTTCCTGTTTTTTTTCAGGCGTCACTTTCACGAATACGACGCCTTCATCCGGCTGCCCGTAAAGAACAGCCGCGCCCGGCTCTGAAAAAGCGACAGCCGGGATGGTCGCCAGATCTTCTTCGCCTTCGACGGCGATCCTCAGGTGACTCTTTTCAGGATCCTGTCCGCATCCGGTCTGATCATACATGCCGTAAACGGCGATGATCATCTCTTCGGAAAGAGCGCCCGCAGGACTTCTGACTGTCATTTCCCGGTAGATCTCATGGGCGGTCTTTTCCGAGACTTCTCCGGAGACAGGTTCTCTTTTCGTCAAACTGTCGACGAAACAGATATCCGGAAAGATGCCTGCGCCGATGAGATTGGCCGTCGTGACGTCTCCGACAGAAATGACCGGATGAGATCTCTCCAGTTCGTTCCTGAAACAGTCGACGACTTCCGGGCCGTTTCCGCGGTACAGAACCCCGCACGGCTCTTTGAGGATGCGGCGCACTTCTGCAGAGATCCTGAAAATGACCGGCCCGGCGCTGCTGCCGGAATCTTCTGCAGCATCTGACAACTCAGCGCACCTTCAGCGCGAATTTGTCGGCGATGTCGATGCCCATCTTTGCCGCGATGGCAGATCTCTTCGGATCAAGGATGATCACGATGCCGCTCCATTCATCCGACAGATCAGACGTCTGGCAGTATTCGCAGACGGGATCTGCCGTCTTCTCTTCAGCTTCCCCTTTTTTCGGTTTCTTTTTCTCAGGAACATCAATAAGACGCATACACTTCATACATGCTTTTTCCATAACCATGCCTCCGACGTTTGTTTTCTCCGTCACTCGGCCGTTGCCTCTTCAGCACCTGCTTTCCCGGATTTTTTCTTTCTGCGGGCTTCTTCCAGCCATTTGACGTTGCCCAGCGCCGTCTGCCTCATCGTCATACCGATCTTGCTGTCGCGCGGCTCTCTTTCATTGATACTGACCGCAACGACTCTGGCGCGGACGTGATCGCCTTCGCCGAGGGATTTCTTTCCGGTCTTGGACGTCAGGCGGCCGTTCTTGGCATCATACGCCATGAATTCATCCGTGATCTGGCTGACATGGAGAAGGGCATCGAGCGGACCGATCCCGACGAAAACGCCGAAATTGACGGTCTCAAAGACCTCACCTTCGATGACTTCCTGCAGCTCCGCCTGAAACATGACTGCTTTAAAAACAACATCGTAATAGACAGCGCCGTCGCCGTAAAGGATGTGGCCTTCGCCGATCTCTTCGATGCTGCTGACAGCAACCAGGCAGCCGAGTTTTTTATCGAGTCTTCCTTCCAGCTTGGCTTTCAGCGCTTTTCTGACATTTAAGGCAATGTCTTCGCCCAAAAGAGTCGGGTCGACACGGACCGTATCGACCAGTTTCATGATCTTGTACATTCTGTTCACCGGTTTTGCCTTGTGATGACCAGGACAGATGCCGGAAAACCGACTGATGCGGCTTTTTCCGGAAATCCGCCTGTGATACTGTGATGTGATTGTGATTCGGATCTGCGGGAGCGGACCGGCATAAACGCCGGCATCTCCTGCGCGACCGCATGACCGGTCGATGACCGGCCGGATCCCGCCGCAGACCCTTGATTTATGAATGACTGCGCAGAGCGCAGATGAATTGCAATGAGTAAATTACAGATAAGTGTGTCAATGAGAGATGAATGAATTCCGGATCATCTCATCACCGGTTCCAGATGGGTCTTCTGCCTCAGGGAAATGACTTTGACGTTTTTTTCAGACAGGCGTTTTTTCAGCGCCGCATCATTCGTCAGGACAGCGATCCCGTAGAGGGACGCCTGTTCTTCGATGATGTCGTCGGCATAGCCTTTTCCCGGGATCACGCAGCATTTTTCAGCCATCCGCCGCGCTGTGCGCGCGGCCGCTTTGTCCGTTCCGGATTTCTTTTTTGAAAGGCCGTCGAGTTCCCGGATGACGGCTTCCGGAACGACGAAACGGCTGAAGCCGAGCCGCCTGAGTTCTCCGAAGATGTCGACGCGGAACCGGACGGGGATCATGAACGCATTCGTATCGATCATGACATACAGATGGCTGTTTCCGTCATCCGGCGGGAACGGGCATGTCCGGGTCGAAAGACGTTCCGTCGCGGGAACATCTTCGTCTTCTCCGCGCTGTCCGGACGGACAAAGACAGCCGTCTTCTGCGGTCTTTTCTTCGGTCATTTCCGTCTGACTCATCCTTCGATGGTGCCTGTGCCGATGAGACGCCATCTCGAATCGATCCGGCGGCTGATGGCCACTCTGGATCCGATGCCGACGCAGATCGGGCGTTTCAGCTTGACGTCTGCAGCATCTTTTCTGGCGCTCGTCACGACGCCGACGGTCGTCGCCGTTCCGATGTTGAGCATGAGCGGCTCGCCTGTCCTGATCTCTGTCATGTCTGCTTCCGTCTGGCCGCCGACGACGCGGTCGAGCAGATTGAGCTTCATCAGGAATTCGTGGCGCGTGTCCGGCAGTGTTCCCGGAATGCCGACGACCTGTCCTGTCAGAGAATCGCCTTTCGTCAGGAACGGATCGAGCGTCGTCGCCATTGCCAGAAGGCCGCCGGGGACAGCTTTTTTGACTTTGGTCTTTCCGGCATGGATCTCGGTGACTTTCGTTCTGATCGGGATCCATTTCGTCGATCCTTCAGACGTGACTTTCAGACCCGGGCGGATCTCGACTTCGTCGCCTTCTTTAAAGGAACCCTCCGTCAGGGTGCCTCCGATAACACCGCCGTGGAGTTCATCGATCGTGAAACCCGGACGGTTGATGTCGAAAGAACGGGCGATGAGCATCTGCGCGGGCTTGTCTGTCTTGTGTTCCGGGGACGGGATGTATGTCTCAAGCGCCTGGATGAGCGCATCGATATTGATATTCTGCTGCGCGGAGATCGGGATGATCGGCGCATCTTCCGCAACGGTCCCCTTTACGAATTCTTTGATCTCCTGGTAGTGTTCCAGGATGCGTTCACGGGAAACAAGGTCAATCTTGTTCTGAACGATCACGATGTTCCTGATGCCGATGATGTTGAGCGCCATCAGATGTTCCTTCGTCTGCGGCTGCGGGCATTTTTCATTGGCGGCGATCACGAGCATGGCACCGTCCATGATCGCTGCGCCGGAAAGCATCGTCGCCATCAGCGTTTCGTGACCCGGGGCATCGACAAACGAGATCGTTCTGATCTCCTGCGTCTTGGCGCCGCAGTGTGAACATTTTTTGTCCACGGTAAACGCATCCGGCTCCGGACAGTTCGGGCATTTTCTGAAAGAAACATCGGCATATCCCAGTCTGATGGAAATCCCTCTCTTGATTTCTTCACTGTGTGTGTCTGTCCAGACACCCGATAACGCTTTGACGAGCGTTGTCTTTCCATGGTCAACATGACCGACCATGCCGATATTTACTGTAGGCTGTGCCATCCTGTTTCCTCCTGATAGATTATGAGATGATGAGACTGAGATAATGAACTGAGATAATGAACTGAGATGGTAAACTGAAGTGATGAGATTTATGAAGATCTGACCGCCGACTGACGGTATCACATATATGCAGAACAATACAGGAATCTGCATATGTATTCTCTGATCACCGATTGCTGCTTTTCCGGAAAAATCCCGCCCGGTCGAACGCCGGATGCAGGAATCACGGCAAGACCCGACGATCCCGCAGGGACGGCCTGATATCCTGTCAGATGACAAAAACGCGGCCGGAAAATACCCGAAAAACAGAAAAAACGCAGAACCGTTCAGAAGAGAACGTCTCCTCTCTGACGGCCGATGCATCAGATATATGCAGCATTCATTAATGCTTTTGGAATAGTCCTAAATAACAAAATTATATATAAGATTTTTCCGATTTCTGAATCGATCCGTTATCATTTTTCCGTCACTCATCACCACTCTTCGCCGCTTCCCGTCACCTTTCTCTGCTCTCCGTCAATTCCTGTCACCTTTCTCCGCTCTTCGTCAATTCCCGTCCCTTTCTCTGCTCTCCGTTATTCCCCGTTACCTTTCTCCGCTCACCGTTATTTCCCGTTACTTTGCCGAGGCATCAATCATGACAGATCCTGAAAAATCCGGAACATTCCCGATCACTGACAATCATTTCCACATAGACCTGAAACGCGGCCGCGGTCTGGATGCCGTTAATGATTTCAGGCGTGCCGGCGGCACACATGTTTTCCTTGTTTCTCTGCCGTCATGGACGCTCGGATATTCTGTCAGAAAGCCGGAAGATTACATTCCGGTCTTTGAAGAAACGATCCGGACCGCCGGAACGATCTGCCGGGAAACAGATGTCACGGCCTTTCCGGTCCTGGGCATTCACCCGGTCGAGATCATGCATCTCTCCGAAGAATTCGGGATTTCCCGGGCTTATGAGATCATGGCCGGCGGATTCGATATCGCCGCATCATACATCCTTGAAAAAAAAGCTGTCGGGATCAAGAGCGGAAGACCTCATTTTCAGGTCTCTCCCGAAATCTTCGAAGCCTCCTGCCGTGTCATGTCGCACGCGTTTGAGACGGCCCGCGATATCGGATGCCCGGTCCAGCTCCACGTTGAAGACATGACGCCCGAAAGCGTCGAAAACATCACGCAGATCGCAAAAGCTGCCCGCATCAGTCCCGGAAAAGTCATGAATCACCATGCCGCCCCGCTCGTCTCCGTGTGTGAAAAACACGGCATCTGGCCGAGCGTGACGACCGGAAAAGATCTGACGGCGCAGGCTCTTTCCCAAGGCACGCGTTTCCTCATGGAAACCGATTACTGCGATGACCCCTCGAATCCCGGATTCGTCCTCGGTCCCAAAACAGTCCCCAAAAGAACAAAACAGCTCCTTCCGGAATGGGGCGAAGAAGTCTTCCGGAAGATCCACCAGGAAAATCCCGCAAAGATCTACGACGTCGAGATCGAACTGTGACGGATGCCCCGGCTTTTTTCAGGCGCGCGTCTTCACAGTGTCGCAGATATGCGAATGTGCAACTGCGCGAGTGCGCAATTGTGCAAGTGTGCAACTGTGTGCGAGTGTGCAACTGCGTGCGAGTGTGCAACTGTGCGAGTGTACAACTGTGCGGGTGTGCAGCTGTGTGCGAGCGTGCAGCTGTGTGCGAATGTGCAACTGTGTGCGGGTGTGCAGCTGTGTGCGGGTGTGCAACTGTGTGCGAGCGTGCAGCTGTGTGCGAATGTGCAATTGTGTGCGGGTGTGCAACTGTGCGAATGTGCAACTGTGTGCGAATGTGC
>JAGAEB010000139.1 GCA_017613335.1 Methanosarcinaceae archaeon | reverse complement strand
TCTGAACGTTTTCTTTTTTTCCGGGTCTTCTGTTTTCTGAACGTTTTCTTTTTTTCCGGGTCTTCTGTTTTTCCGGTCTTTTTCCGTCTGACCGGTTTTTCAAATCTTTTATCTATCAGGACTTCTTTCTATCCTTTATGAATTCCAAAGTATTCCGCAACCTTTCCTACGGTATGTATCTGATCGCCGGCGAGATCGACGGCAGAAAGACCGGCTGCATCGTCAATACGGTTTTCCAGATCACATCCGAGCCGGCAATGATCGCCGTCAGTGTCAACAAGGACAACTACACGAACGAAGTCATCCGGAAATCCGGCAGATTCTCTGTCAGTCTCCTGACCGAGACCGTTCAGAAAGACGTTATCGGTGAATTCGGCTTCAAAAGCGGCCGCGATGTCAACAAATTCGAAAAGATTCCGTACGATACCGTTTCCGAAGGTCTCCCGATCCTGAAAGAAGGCCTCTGCGGATGGTTCGTCTGTCATGTCAGAGAAAGCGTCGATATGTCGACGCACACGGTCTTCTTCGCCGAAGTGACCGACGGCGACATTGTCCCGGGAGACGCCCCGATGACGTATGCCTATTACCACGCCGTCATGAAAGGAAAATCCCCGAAGAACGCGCCGACATACGAAAAGCATGAAGAAAAGAAGGCAGATGCCCCGGAAAACACATCCGCGGGAAATGCCGGATCCAAAGTAAAATATGTCTGCAGTGTCTGCGGCTATGAATATGAAGGCGACACGCCGTTTGAAGAACTCCCGGATTCCTGGGTCTGTCCCGTCTGCGGCGAGCCGAAAAGCTCCTTTGAAGCCGTCCCTGTATGATTTTGTTCAGATCCGTTTTTTTACCGGGCGGCAGACGCCGGGGAAACCGATGGTGTCTGCCGGAATGATCATTTGTCTGTCCGGCCGGAAATGACTGTTTCCGGTCAGACATATGATAAAATATTATATATGCTGTTCATAATAAATGCGTATGTCATGTCTCCGAAGACCGGGATCCGGTCCCGGTCATTCTCCGAGATGCGATGAATAATAAAGTCCGTGTTTTTCGACCGTGACCGGCACGTCGAAAAGCTTCGTCAGATTTTCGCCGGTCAGGATATCGTCTTTCCTGCCGTCGGCGATGATCTTTCCGTTTTTGATGAGAATGATCCTGTCGATCTCGGGGATGATGTCTGAAAGATCGTGCGTCACAAGGACGATGTTGTGGTTTCCCGAAAGATCGCTGATCATCTTCCTGAACTGGGATATGGCTTTCATATCCAGGCTGTTCGTCGGCTCATCCAGAACGAGCGCTTTGGGATCATGGACGAGCGCTCTTGCGATGAGGACTTTTCTCGCCTCACCCGTCGATATTTCCGTCATGAGGCGTTTTTTGAGATGTGAAATGCCGAGTTCTTCCAGGACGATGTCGGCCTTTTGCATCATTTCAGTCGTCACGTCGTGACTTTCATAGATGCCGATGCTTGAAAAAAAGCCGGAAACGACCATGTCGATCACAGAACTGTCACGCAGGCATGTGTTCTGAAGATCCGTCGTCACGATGCCCATTTCTTTTCTGAGGTCGGCCACATTCCACAGATCCCTGCCGAGAATATGTCTCACGACATCGGGAGAAGCCACCGGATAGTATTCCCTCATGATGACCTTGATCAGCGACGATTTTCCCGATCCGTTCGGACCGACGATGGCGATGTGCTCCTTCGGACCGACGGTCAGATTGATATTGTCCAGGATCTTTTTTTCCTGTCTCAGAACAGTGATGTTTCTGAATTCCAGCAACGGTGTTTCCATAATGACTTCCCCGGTTTCCCGTCTCCGTCATTGATCCGGGAATCCGCTCTACTATTGTCTGTCTGTGTATTATACTTTATCCGGGTCTTATTCAGAGTCTTTCAAACAGTTTCCCGATCTCTTTCAGGGAAAGCGTCACGATGACCGGCCTTCCGTGCGGGCATGAATACGGGTGATCTGTTTTCCGGAGTTGCCGGATCAGATCTTTCATCTGTTCTTCCGTGCATCCCGCACCTGATTTGATCGCTGCCCGGCAGGCCATCCTTTTCAGGATGAGGTCTTTGGCGTCTTCTGCTGTTTTCGGTTTTCCTGTCTCGAAAATGTCCGTGACAAGATCTTTGATGACGTCGGGGCCGCAGAATTTTCCGAACACGAGAGGCACGAAACTGACGATGAAGTCGTTTTCGCCGAATTCGGAAACGCCGAACCCGGTCTCCTCGAGGATCGGGATATATTCCCCGATCAGGACTTTTTCTTTCGGAGACAGATGAAGAACGACCGGATCGATCAGTTCCTGCGTCTGTTTCCGGTTCATGCTTCTGAACAGATCGTAAAAGATACGTTCGTGCGCTGCATGCTGGTCGATGATCACAAGATCATTGTTCCCCGTCTCCGCCAGAATGTAGAGATCAGAGATCTGCCCGACGATCCTGATGTCTTCGATCCCGCCGACAGTCTTTTCTTCACGGCCGTCAAGCATCCGGGACGACCTGATGAGCCGTCTGTCCGTATCGACGACCGGCGCCGCATAGCGTCCCTCATACTTTTCGCGGCCGTCTCTCTGGACAGGCAGATCCTGCCTTCCGGCCGGATAAGCAGACGATGCCTTTCCGGCATATCCGGAAATCTCTGCAGGGTCTTTCCCCGCCGGCCTTTCCGCTTCCGGGAACCCGGAAATCTCCGACGTCCCTTTTACCGCCGGCTTTTCCGCTTCCGGGAACCCGGAAACGGTCCGGTCTTCTCCGGATCTTTTCTCTTCTTCTTTCGTTTCTTCGCTTTTTTCGTTTTCCCGTTTCGTTTCTTCACTTTTTCCGCTCTCTTTTCCGGCTGCTTCATTTCTTCCGTCGTCTTTTTTCGTTTCTTCGTTTTTTCCGCTTTCTTTTCCGGTCTCTTCTCCTTTTCCGTTCCCGAACAATGACAGCGGCCTTGCGATGATCTTTCCGGCTTTTTCGGCTGTCAGTGTCGTTGCCAGGTCTGCCTGCCGGAGGGATTCCTCTATTCTTTCCGTCAGGAGTCTCTGTATCGTTTTTTCATCGGCGAAGCGGACTTCCGTTTTTCTCGGATGGACATTCACATCGACGAGTTCCGGCGGCAGATCGATCCGGATGACTGCGGCCGGATATCTTGTATTCGGGATCTTCGTGTAATAACCCAGGCGGACTGCTTTCATGAGCTCTTTTGATGAGACCGGGCGGCCGTTGACGATGAATATCATGAATTCCGGCGTTGCGCGGTTGAATTCCGGCTTTGAGATAAAACCGCTGATCCTGATCGCATCTTTCTCCGGGCTGTCCGTCCCGTCTGCACCGGACGCCCTGTCCGCCCGGGATGCCCTGTCCGCCCCGGACGCCCTGTCTGTCCTGTCCGTCTCACCCGCATCATCTTCTGCGACAGGGATCATCAGGCGGGATATTTCCGGACCCAGGACATCCGAGACCGCATTTTTCAGCGTCGATCCCGGGCTTGAGATGATCTTTCTGCCGTTGTTGATCAGCGTGATCGAAAGCGATTCATTCGCAAGGATGAGTTCTCCGACGATCCGGACGATATGCGCCAGTTCCGTTGCATCGCTTTTCAGGTATTTTTTCCGGACGGGAACGGAACAGAACAGATCCCTGACATAGACGGCCGTTCCGTCGGTCGTCCCGACGTCAAATATCTTCGGCGCCTTCCCCTCTTCGGTGACGAGATGCGATCCGACCGGATCTTCCCGTCTCTTCGTCACGATCTCAAATTGAGACACGGACGAGATCGAAGCCAGCGCTTCACCACGGAAACCCATCGTCCTGACGGATTCAAGATCGCCCGCATTCCTGATCTTGCTCGTCGCATGTTTCACCGGACAGAGGACGACATCTTCTCTTGACATGCCCTTTCCGTCATCCTTCACGACGATCAGGCGCTTTCCGGAATCCTCCAGCTCGATCCTGATATGATGCGCACCGGCATCGATCGAATTGTCGACAAGTTCCTTGACGACGGAAGCCGGCCGTTCAATGACTTCTCCGGCGGCGATCTTGTTGATCGTGTCCTTATCGAGGATCTGAATTTCCTTTCCTTCTGACAGATTCTCACCTTCTGTTTGTCTTTTTGAGTGTTGTTTTTTTGAGCGTTCTTTTTTGAGTGTTGTTTTTTTGAGCGTTGTTTTTGAGCGTTGTTTTTTGAGCGTTGTTTTTTGAGCGTTGTTTTTTGAGTGTTGTTTTTTGAGCGTTGTTTTTTGATCGTTGTTCCAACATATACT
>JAGAEB010000016.1 GCA_017613335.1 Methanosarcinaceae archaeon | reverse complement strand
CAGATAAAAATAAAGAAAAGAGAAAAAAAAGAAAAAAGCGCGGAGAGGGAGATTTGAACTCCCGGGGTGCAGGGCACCACCGGTTTTCAAGACCGGCGCCGTGGGCCGCTTGGCTATCTCCGCATCGGAAAACAGTCCCAATACTGCTTATTGTTATTTATTGTTTACGGAAAAGACCGGAATCGGCCACCGCGGGAAAGAAGGAAGATGGCCGGGGAACGGATAGTATAAATGAAGATGATGCCTTTTTACGGGTATGAAACCGGACGTTCTGATTCAGAAACTTGAAGAGATCGCGCCGCCGGAGCTTGCGGAAGATTATGATACGGAAAGGATCGGTCTTGTTCTTGACCTTTTCCCGGATGCCTGTGAAGACCGCGATTTCAATATATCCAGAATTGCTGTCTGCCTTGATGTGACTGAAAAAGTTCTGGAAGAAGCTGCCGCTTTCGGCGCGGATGTCCTGATCTGTCACCACAATCCGCTGTTTCATCCGGCTTCCCGGATCGGTCACTCTCTGGCGCGCCGCCTGAAGATCGCTTTTGAGAACGATATGTCGATCTACTGTATGCATACGAATTATGACCGCGCCGTCGGCGGTATCAATGACGGGCTGGCAGCGGTTCTCGGACTGACGGAGATCGAACGCGGTCCGATGGGTCTCTGCGGGACGATCCCGCCGATGAAGGCTGAAGATTTCGCGGCGCATGTTTCCCGGAAACTGGACACGGGACTGACTTATGTCGGGACGGGAACTGTCTCAAAAGTCATGATCTGCGGCGGCAGCGGCTTTAACCGGGACTTTCTCCGCACGGCAAAGGCTTTCGGGGCCGATGCTTTCGTTTCATCGGAACTGAAACACAGTGATGTCCTGAGAGAAAGAGACGGTATGGTGCTGGTCGATGCCGGTCATTATCCGACGGAAAATCCGGGCATGAAAAAACTGGCCGAAGATCTGTCCGCGATCTTTAAAGAGGAAGAGATACGGTTTTTCGAAGACGATGTCTTTATCAGATCCGTCGATAAGCCGGATGCTGAAAACCGATATAAAAAATGCCGGGACCTGTGGAAATATCTGCCGGATATTTCCTGCTGTTTTGTCTTCTTTTTCTGCATACCGACCCGAAGAGATCTCTCAGACCGATTTTTCCGGAAAGATCCTGTATGATGCTGCCGCAGACTGTTTTTCGAAGTCTGCGGCAGCACGGGATCGTGTACGGGATCAGGGAGGGATTCGATCCGTATTTTTAGGTATTTTGTGTTCTGACCGGATGTTTTCCGGTATTTCTTTTTTTTTCAGGTCCTGTTCAGCCTGTCTCTGCCGGATCATTCTGAAACTTCGGCCCAGAAGACGACCTGACCGGACGGTGAGGATGTTCCGGCGTAGTTCCTCGGGACGCTCAGAACGAGCGCAAGCTCTTCTGAAGCATCGGCGCCGACGATCCTGCTGAAAGCAGACCAAAGATCATCGTTGATGAAGAGACCGGTCTTATAGACCGCATCGGATGTTTCCGTGACTTCTGCCGTGATGGTGATGTCGCCGGATCCTGTGTTTGAAACGGTGATCGTCTGCGGTTCGCTGTCGCGTCCCGGACGGACGGCGCCGAAATCGACGGCGTTTGCCGAGATCGTGAATTCGATCAGCGGCAGGATCGTCGCGTTCAGGGAAACGGCTTCGCCGGCGTCCCGGGAGTTTCCGGGATCGCTGCCGCCGTTGCCGCCTTCACTGCCGTTACCACCGTTTCCGCCATTGTCGCCTTCACTGCCGTTGCCGCCGTTACCGCCGTCTCCGCCGTTGCCGGGAACTGTTTCGCCCGGAATGTAAGATGACACGGAGGCGACCAGGGGGAATGCGTCTTCACAGGAGCCGTTCAGGAAAGCAAACGGTGTATCGCCGATGCCGTTTCCGTCTGAATCGGCGCCGCTGTAGGCGTTTCCGTGGTAGTTTCCGATCTTTGATGTGAAAACGTTTCCGTTGTATGTGTAAGAGATCTGATCGGGTGATGACCAGAGAGCCTCTGATGCGGGCGCGCCGGTGACGTCTGCCGTGTATCCGTGAATGTCGTTGAACCAGATCCGGATGTCCGGTCCGGTACTGTTGAAGACGATGCCTTTTCCGTTGCCGGTGATCGTGTTGCCGGTGATGAGGATGTCAGAAGTGAGCGGACCCCAGAGTCTGATGCCCTCGCCGCTGTTCCCGGAGATCGTGTTGTTTGTGACGGTAATGCCTGAGGCGTTTTTGATGCAGATGACACGGGCAGCGGTTCCGCTGCCGGTATTTCCGGAGATCGTGTTGCCGGAAATGACGGCATCATCTGCGAACACGGAGACGGCAGATGTGAACGTTGTCCCGCGGATGATGTTGTTTCTGAAAACGGCGCCTGTCTGTGCCAGTTTGATGCCGTCTGCATGGTGAACGTCTTCAAAAATGCAGTTCTCGATGCAGGCATTCGTTCCGCCGCTCTGTGTATTGATGCCGTATGATGTGTTTCTGACAGTCAGGTTTCTGAAAGTGACGCTGTCTCCTTTCAGAAGAAAACTGAAATTGTTCATGTTGAAGATCGTTTCAGGTCCTGTCCCTTCGATCGTCAGTGTCCTGTTGATCGAAACGTTTGCAGAGAATGCATATTCGCCGGCGCTGACAAGGATCGTATCGCCTGCTGAAACGGATGATGAAGAGACGGCATCGGGAAGTCCCGGAAAATCGCCGCCTTCACCGACGGTCCAGGTTGATGCCGATGCAGCCGATACCGAAAGAAGAAAAGCGCAGAGCGTCAGAAAAACGACTGCGCTTCTGACGGGCTTTCTGAATGTTTCCCTGTTTTTCTTTTCATTTGTGTCCGGGCTTCTGAAACCCGCTGAAGAATGGGATTTGATCATTTTTTTACCTCCGTAACTGAATCTGTCCTGCTGCCGGAAACAGATTACCGGAAATATGACAACTGTCCGGAATCTGCGGACAGCAGCCTGTTTTTTTATCAGGTTTCTGATGTTGAATATCGGTTCATTCCGTGATATGATCTGATCAGACTGTTTTTGTGTTTTTGCATTGTTTTTTGATTGTTTTTTTTGGATTGTTTTGTTTTTTGGATTGTTTTGTTTTTTGGATTGTTTTGTTTTTTGGATTGTTTTGTTTTTTGGATTGTTTTGTT
>JAGAEB010000138.1 GCA_017613335.1 Methanosarcinaceae archaeon | reverse complement strand
TCCGGCAAACGTGCTGACGGGTTCCCTTTTCCAGGGCGCCGGTCTGGGTAAATGGTCTTTCGTCACGATCCTTCTCAGGACCGTCATCGAGATCCCGTTCGCCTACGTCATCAGTATCGTGCTCGGCTACGGCATCATCGGTGTCTACATCGGCCTTCTCCTCGGAGATTTCGTGAGCGCCGTTCTGAGTTTCCTGCTCGGACGTTATGTGATCAACTCGCTCAGGCGTGTCATGGGCGATTCACAGAAAACATTTGAGAGGGCATCCGAATGAACACAGAAAAAAATATGACCGTCTTTTACGACTGCGACGGAAAAGTCACGGAGATCCCTGTTGTCCTGAATGAAAAAGACACCTATGAAGACCTGACCCGGAAGATCGGACAGAATTCCGAGACGGTGCTCGTCTTCTGCGACGGACAGCCGGTCCCCCTCGACGACGTCGTCTCAGCCGGAAAAATAACGATCCTTAAAGTGACTTTTGACGGTCACTGAAAAAAAACAGAGCCGGATCCCGGAAGATCCGGACTTTTTTTTGACTGAAGGGCTGATGTGCCTGCCGGCAGCAGGCACTTTCAGACCTGCATCATTTTCTGATGACGGAACATCTGTTTCATTCGTTTTTGGCGGACGCCAGTTTTTCTCTGACTTCTTTTTCTTTTTCGATCAGGAGACAGCCGCCTTCGTGTTCTGATGAGAGGAAGCCGTCTTCGCGGAGGCTTCTGAAGAACGGTGACCGGAGGACTTCTCTGAGAGAGGCGTCGCGCACGTTCATGTCTGAAAACGGCGAGACGGGACACGGTTCGGCGCAGCCTGTCGGGCTGATGTGGAAAAAGCCGCGGCCGGCGGCAAGGCAGCCCTGCGTTTCAGCTTCATCGCCCGGGAAGGATGAGAAGATCATTTCCGTTTCCGTTTTTCTGAGATCCGAGATGATCTCTGAGAGACGGGCACGCTGTGTGTCATCGAGTGTCAGGGAAGCGGTCTTCCGGTCGACAGGCGTGTATTCGATGAAGAAGAGAAGGCGGCATCCTGCCTGACGGAGATCATGGATGAATGCGGGCGAAGTGACGAGATCCATGTTGGATGAAGTGACCGTCGCGGAGACGCCGAAGAGGATGTGTTTTCTGTGAAGCACATCCATTTTCCCGCGGACAAGATCATAGACGCCTGCGCCTCTTCTTTCATCGGTCTCTTTTTGGGTGCCCTCGAGACTGATGACGGGAATGATGTGACGGTTCTCATCGAAGAAAGAAATCTCATTGTCACCGATCATCGTGCCGTTCGTGAAGACCGGGAAAATGAGTTCCGGAACGCCTGCGGCCGCTTCCAGGACATCCGGTCTTGTCAGCGGCTCGCCGCCGGCGAGGATGACGATCCCGATGCCGAGGTCGGCGGCTTCACGGAAGATGCCGGCCCAGCGGGATGCCGGAAGATCGGATGCGATGCTGCGGCTGATGCCGGCCATCGGGAGCATTTCCCCGTCTCCGGACTGATCGCGGAGATCGCCGCAGGCGCGGTTGGCTCTGGCATAGCAGCCCGTACAGAAAAGATTGCATTCGGAAGCGATCGATGCGATCAGGAAAAGAGGAACGTGTTCGCCCGCTTCTTCCGAAAGTCTGCGCTTTTCGGCGGCTTTCCGCTGACATCCGACCGCCTGAAGGATGAAATTCCTCTCTTTCCCGGATTCGAGGGAAAGTCTCAGACTCATCGAGGCTGCCTGTTCCATGCTGTGGTTGAGATATTCGGAAAGATTGAACATGACAGCTGTCAAAGATTGCTGAGAATATTAATGTATCACGCGGGATCCGGGCCTGTCAGGCATTATCATAAAACAGTTTTATATCTTTTCGGGATCATATTCCGATGATTTCTATGATCGGGACGGATTCACTTTATGACGAGGTCGCTCTGCTGAATGATATGATCGCATCGAGCGACAATATTGTTTTTTTCGGCGGCGCCGGTGTTTCGACGGAAAGCGGCATTCCGGATTACCGCAGCAAGGACGGTCTGTACAATCAGAAATTCAGCCATCCGCCGGAGGTCATGCTGAGTCGGCCTTATTTTGATGAGGATCCCGGTGACTTTTTCAGATTTTATCGGGATAAAATTCTCTGGGACTGCCTGGGGGCGGAACCGAATGCAGCTCACCTGAAACTGGCCGAACTTGAAAAAGCCGGAAAGCTCAGAGGTATCATCACGCAGAATATTGACGGACTCCATCAGGAGGCAGGCAGCCGGAATGTCCTGGAACTTCACGGATCCATTTACAGGAACAATTGCATGAAATGCAGTGCCTTTTACGACTTCGATTACATTCTGACTCAAGGGGGAGATGACGGATCAGACGTTCCGGTGTGTCCCGTCTGCGGCGGCACCATTAAGCCGTCCGTCGTTCTTTACGGCGAACCGCTCGACAATGACCTGATCGCAGAAGCGATCAGTCTGATTTCCGATGCAGATGTACTGATCATCGGCGGAACGTCTCTGGCCGTCTACCCGGCGGCAGGGCTGATCAACTACTATTCCGGAAACAGGCTCGTCGTCATCAATCTGGAAGACACGGATCCTTCCGGAAGAGCGGATCTCTTCATTCAGGGAAGGATCGGCGAAGTCCTGAGCAAAATAAAGATATGAAAAAGGAAACAGGACAAAAACCGACGATGAAAAAAAGAAAGGACAGACAGATCACGGTGAGATAATGGAATACAGACAGCTTCCGCACGGAAACGAATCAGAAAAATTCAGCGTCATCGGTCTCGGCATGGGCATTCATGAGTGTGAAGACGATGATCTCGAACGGATACTGAGAAAAGCATTCGGCGCGGGCATAAATTTTATAGATGCCTGCTGCATCTCTCAGAGTTTCTATCGGGTCCTCGGAAAGGTCATCCGGGAAATGGATATCCGCGACAGGGTCTTCCTCCAGGTTCATTTCGGCGCCGTCTACAATACGGAAAATGAGGAATATGCCTG
>JAGAEB010000137.1 GCA_017613335.1 Methanosarcinaceae archaeon | reverse complement strand
TCATTGAACCTGCTGTTCTCTCGTCATCTCGTCTTCAATATCCCAGATGACGGCTTCGCACATGATCTGCGTGTTTTCCGCATAAACGGAGACAGCTTTTTCATGGACAGCTCTGCAGACGTTTTCCAGTTTTCCGCGGATCTCCCGGAACGCGTCCGGAAATCCGGCCGCCGGATTCTTTTTCCTGTACGCTCTCGTCAGGTCCGTGTAAATATCACCGGCTTCCGAAACGGATGCCGATGCAGCATCGTCCAGGACGTCCGTCAGGCTTTCGGCGGCGATCCGGCCGATATCATCGAGGATTTCTCCGTATGTCGCAGTCAGGCGGCGGTCATCCGTCTTTCCGGTGATATACATTTCTCCCGCGACAGCGGCCAGCTTCCCGTAAACGGCGGCAGCCGCGCCGATATCTTCTTCGTTGAATCTTTCGCGGCAGGCGGCGGTGAACGATGACGTGTTTTCCGAAACGATCCCGTATATCTGATCAAAAAAAGCAAAGCCGTCGTCCGCTTTGACGGCATTGTCAAAGACTCTGCTGTCAAGAGCTTCGGAAACGGCTTCAAGAGCCATGGACGATGCGACCGGGACATTGCCTTTCGCGCTTTCTGTCCCGGCTTTCAGGATCGTGTCGATGCAGAGAGGCCACAGGACGACGAAAAGATCTTTCTTTTCATCATTCCCGGCCGGAGATCCGATATATTCGCATTCGGCGGCAAGGGATGCCTGAACGGCGACAGATGCGCCGGGTCTTCCGTATTTCGAAGCATAACGGGCGATCAGAACGGCTGCGTCCATGATCATCCGGAAACCCTTTTCCGCATCCGCCGGCGCAAAATTCTCCGTTTTAAGACTCCTTCCCGGAACGGCTTCCCGCTTCTTTGAAAGAAGGCGGTCCGCCGCATCGAAAAGCTTTGATATCTCTTCGGCGGCTTCTTCCGTTTTTCCGGCCTCGATCGCTGCGATCGCATTTTCTCTGAAGACCGGGATCAGCCCGATCAGACGGCCGGCATCATCATAAACCGGAGAATCTGTTGATCCGTTCATTTAAAACACCCGGGAAATTTTCCGCATCCGGCTCAGAGAACCTTTTCCATGATCGATATCGCTTTTCTGATATCTTCCATGGCGCAGGCATACGACATACGGATGTGACCGTCTCCCTTCGTCCCGAAAGCCGTTCCCGGAACGACGAGAAGACCCGCTCTGACGAGTTCGGCGGCCTTTGTTTCGCAGTCATCGATCTCCGGGAAAGCATAGAATGCGCCTTTCGGAACGACGCATTTTATGCCCATATTCCGGAAGCCTTCCATCAGAACGTCTCTTCTCCTGCGGAATTCATCGCGCATCATCATCACGGAATCCTGAGGGCCGTTGAGCGCTTCAACGGCGGCCGCCTGCGAGATCGAGCAGGCATTGGCCTGAAGATACTGATGGATCTTGACCATGCGGTCGATGTAGCTTCTGTCTGCGGCCAGGTAGCCGAGACGCCAGCCGGTCATGGCATATGTCTTGGAACAGGCATTGATCGTGATGACATTGTCCGTGAATGCTGCAGCGCTCGTATGAACGCCGTCATAGATGAAATGTTCATAGACTTCATCGGAAATGATCGTGATCCCTGTGTCGTCTGCGAGTTCTGCAAGGGCTTTGATGTCTTCTTTCGACTGGACGGCGCCTGTCGGATTGTTCGGCGAGTTCAGGATGATCGCTTTCGTCTTCGGCCCGATCTTTTTCTGAACATCGTCTATGTCGACGGAAAGATCATCTTTCAGATCGACATCGGCGACTTTTCCGCCGCACATCTTCACGATCGCATTGTAGGCCACGAATCCCGGATTCGGGACAAGGATCTCGTCTCCCGGATTGATCATGGATGCCAGCGAAAGGTAGAGTGCTTCAGACGCACCCGACGTGACGATGATCTCATCCATGTTGATATCGAGACCGTTTTCACGTTTCATTTTGTTCCTGATCGCTTCTCTGAGTTCCGGCGTTCCGAAATTGGACGTGTATCCGGTATCGCCTCTTTGGATCGCGCGGATCGCGGCATCCTTGATGTTCTGAGGCGTATCGAAATCCGGCTCGCCGATCCCCATATTGACGGAATCCGATCCGGCCATATCGAAAAGTTTGCGGATGCCGGATGCTTCTACGGATTCGACGGCCGTTGAAAATTTATTCCCGATCATGGCTCTTCACTCGGTGTTTGCATGTTTGCGTTTCATTTCTTCTTCCGTGGATTTTGTGATCTGGATCAGTTCCGCGATAACGGAATCCAGGAAGATCAGCGCCATGATCTCAAAAGACGTTCCCATCGGGACGAGGTTCGAATAGTCGCCGACGAGGTGGCGTTCCATATATCTCTCTTTGTAGACGGTGTCATCCTTCGACTTGGTCGGCAGAACGACAAGAACGTCTGAAATGCCCGCCAGGACGGATTTCGTCTTGGAAGAGATCGTCACAAGTCTCGCGCCGAGCTTTGCGGCGATCTCGCCGACTTCGGCCACGGAACGTGTCTGGCCGGAACCGGTGATAAGGATCACGAGATCTCCCTCGCGGACGGCCGGCGTCGTCGTCTCGCCGATCACGAAAACATTGAATCCGAGATGCATCAGTCTCATGGCGAACGTCTTTCCGACAAGGCCGGAACGGCCGGCGCCCATAATGAAGATCTTCTTTCCCGTTTTGGCCGTATCGATGATGTGTTCAAGCATGCCGGCGATCCTGTCTTTTTCAATATCGCCGGAGACGGCCAGGATCTCCTCTGCGATCATTTCCATGGACACGATGACGGTGTCCGCATTGTCGACTTTCAGCTCTTTGATCTGGTCTTCAGTCATATTCTGGATTGTCATTCAGATTCCTCGATCTTTTTTTCATTTTTTCCGTATATGCGCTTCATTTCTGCGATTCATTCTTCCATGTAGATGGCCGGTCTTGACGGTTCTGCAAATCTGCATTTGTTCTGCGGGTCGCAGGCCGGGTCCGCTTCGGCATCCTCTGCGCTGTAAATGTCGACCGGACAGCCGAATTCTTTCTCAAAGAAGGCTTTGGCGTCCAGGAGGATCGCTTTTTCGTCGACCGCTGCGTTCAGATATCTTTCGGCGACTTCTGCGGATGAACCGCGGACGTCTCCGGCTGCTTTCTGAATGAATTTCTGAGCTTCTTTGCCGTGCGCCTTGATGACCGGGTCTGCCATGCATTCTCTGATGAGTTCACCCATGTCGAAGCCGTCTTTCTTCTTTCCGCCGGTCTGATCGGCCGGCTGTTCTGCGGCTTTTGAAGCGGCTTCCTTCGACAGTGCGACGGCTTTTTCAAGAACGGTCCGTTTCCACGCCGGGAAAGTGTAGAGAGAAATCCGCTTCGGCGTCACTTTGGCGACCTTTCTGATCTCTTCGATGTCGGCCATCGTCTTTTCGATGATGTCTTCTGCGACTTCCGCATGCATGTCGACCATGCCGGGATCGTAGACCGGGTACGGCGCAAAAGCCACAGATGTCTCATGTCCGAATTCGTTCCAGATCTCTTCACAGACATGCGGCGTGAACGGCGCCATGAGTTTCGTCCAGGTCTCGATAACTTCTTTCAGACAACGCTGGCCGCCTCTTTTGTGATACCATTTGATATCGTTGTAGATGAGGAAGAAGGCATTCTGAACGGCGTGCCTCGTGTGGATCGTCTCAAGCGCTTCGTTCGTCTCTTTGATGTAATTCTGAATGCGGCTTTCGATCCAGCGGTCGATGTGGGACATCTCTGTTCCTTTTTCCGGGATCAGGCATCCGCTTTCCATGACGTCCTGCGCGAATGTATAGAAGCGCTCGATCTGTTTCCGGGCGGCTTCGATGCCTGTTCTCTGCCAGTCGGCATCCTGCGTCTGCTCTGCGGCGGAGAGGACATACATTCTCGTCACATCGGCGCCGTATTCGGAAACGGCTCTCTTGAGTGTCAGGAGCGGTCCTTTGGATTTGCTCATCTTCTCTCCTTCAAGGGATACGAAACCGTTGACGGCGATCGCTTTCGGCCATTTGCTCTCGTCGAAGAGAGCCACATGGTGGAAGAGGAAGAAGAGGAGGTGGTTCGGCACGAGGTCTTTTCCGGAAGATCTGAGGTCGACCGGATACCAGTATTCGAATTCGTCGCGGATCTGTTCGATCATTCCTTCATCGAGTCCGTTCTTTGCAGAAATTTCCGCGGCGCTTCCTTTTCCGAGGAAAATGTAATCGAAGAATTCCGGGATGAGCATATCCGGAACGAGCGTGCCGTCATTGACGTATTTGGCGATCGTGTAAAAAGCCATGTAAATGGTGGAGTCACCGAGAGACTCGATGAGCCAGCGGGGGTCGCACGGCAGTTTCGTGCCGAGGCCTTTGCGTCTGGCGCAGGCTTTGTCTTTGAGCCAGTCGATCTTGTTCTCGAATTCCTGGCGCAGGTCTTCCGGGATGATCTCCATTGACGCCAGACATTTTCTGACTTTGTCTTTCCAGGCGGGGTCGGAATAATTGAGGAACCACTGGTCTCTGACCATATTGACGACGCATCTCGTTCCGCAGCGGCAGGTGACCGGTTCACTGAATTCGTAAAAGACTTCGGCCAGTCCCTGAGCGATAAAGTCCTGCGTGAGTCTGTCCTTGATGCCGGAGACGGCCATGCCGTGATATTTTCCGGTGTTCTCTTTCAGTTTTCCGCCGTGGAATTCGCGGCGGTAGATGGTCTTCGTGGCTTCTTCGGCTTTCTCATCGTTCTGGTCGACGATTCCCATCTGCTCCACGATCTCTGCTGCCGGGAATTCTCCGTATTCAGGGACTTCGATCAGAGAAACGGGGCGGATCTTTTTGGTGTCTTCCGTTGACAGTCCGAATTTTTTAAGTTCTTCTTCGGCTTCCGGTTTCGTGAGGTCGCGGAGCGCCAGGAAGTCGAACGGTGCGTGCGCAGGCACGCTCATAACGACACCGGAACCGTTGTCCGGTCTGACGAACGATGCCGGCAGCGTGACGACGGAATCATCAGTGACCGGGTTTTTGAGCGTGATGCCGATGATCTCTTCGGGCTGCATGTCCTGAATGAATTCGACTTTGTCGTGATCCGTATATCCGAGTTTTTCAAAGCATTCTTTACTGACGATCCAGTATTCCTCAAGATCGCCTTTGGTCACGAGCGCCTTGACGTACTGAACTTCGGGGTTGATCCAGAGGTTCGTGACACCGTATGTCGTCTCAGGTCTCAGGGTGGCGCACGGGAAGATCATGTCCTTGTATCTGAATTTGATGAGCGTATAATCGACGATGGTCGCCTCTTCTCCTTTGAGGATGTCGTGATCCTCGACAGGGTTTTTGTCGAAGGGACACCATTTGACCGGGTGGGATCCTTTGACGATGAGGCCTTTTGCTTCGAGTGTCTTATACTGCCACTCGACAAATTTTTTGAACGCCGGTGACGTTGTCGTGAATTTGCGGCGCCAGTCGACGGAATAGCCGATGATGGACATGTCATGTTCCGCTTCGACTTTGAAGAAATCGACGATCTTTTCCGGCTCGTCAAGCGTCAGGAATTTTTCCTCCGGGATTCCGTGGAATTTCCGGTAAACTTCGATCGTCTGCCGGTTTCTGTTTTTCACAAGGTCGGCAAGACCGACGATCGGCGTTCCCGTCACGTGGAAGCCCATCGGGAAAAGGACATTGCGGCCCTGCATGCGCTTATATCTGGCAACGACGTCGCCGATCGTAAATGTGCGGGTGTGTCCGGCGTGGAGATTTCCGTTCAGATACGGGAACGGGATCGTGATCATGAATTTCTGTTTCGTATGGTCGGGATCGGCCTGGAATGTTCTGTTTTCCTTCCATATTTTCTGCCATTTTTCTTCAATGACTTTCGGATCATATTCTTCGTGCATAATTTCACCGTGAACAGGGATCGGATAATCGCAGATCAGTATGCGCATCAGCCGTAACGGAACGCCGCCGGATGCGAAAAGCGCCGCACGGATCTGACACAATTTTCAGAAAACCGTTTCTCTGTGAATGATTAATTCTTGATAAATGCCGATTTAAGGTCATTGTATCATTATTAATCTTTTGTTATCGGCCGGTCGGACCGAATCATTCCGCAGGCTGTCAGATCCGGCATCGTGCCGGCGCAGGATCCGGCAGATACAGAACAACTGCGCATGATGCACACAAAAAGGAGCTCTGCAACTGTTTTCACAGACAGTTTCACAACAGTTTCACAGACAGTTTCACAACGGTTTCACAGACAGTTTCACAACAGTTTCAGACAGTTTCACAACGTTTCACACACTGTTTCACAACAGTTTCACACACTGTTTCACAACTGTTTCACACACAGTTTCACAACTGTTTCACACACAGTTTCACAACTGTTTCACACACAGTTTCACAACTGTTTCAC
>JAGAEB010000136.1 GCA_017613335.1 Methanosarcinaceae archaeon | reverse complement strand
TCCATATTCTTGTGCATGAATATGATCGAATGATAGATGATCCTGACAAGCTGGTCTGTCAGGTAGATGCCTTCGGTTTTCCCGGCTTTGTTTTCTATGATCAGGGCCGTTGAGGCATCCGAAATGAGCATGACTTTTTTCCGGTCTATGAAATCAGATGCATATTGTCCGTCTTCAATCTCTTTTTCAATGATCGACCGGAAGAATTTCTGATATTCCATTTCTTTTTTGAAAACAGAGGCGCCGAAATCGCTGTAGGACGCGATATCTTCTGCAAAAATGATCACTTCTGCCTTTTTGGATATTTTTCTGATCTCGTCTTTGAACAGACTGAGGCAGGTCGGATCATTCGACACGATGATCAGATCCTTTTTCGTCTCTAAGATAAGACTTCTGCCTCTTTTCATGATCGGCCATTCGCTTTTCAGATACCAGATGGGGGATGATTCATCTCTCTCGCAATGGAGATTTTCCATATTTTCACTGATCGTCCTGAAGATCTCCATATATTCCTTTTTGAGTTTCGTGATCAGTTCCTCAGGTTCGGCCGGCCCGTAATACGTCGGTGATCCGTGACGGACCTGCGCATACCCTTTTTCGACCAGTCCGGAAAGCACTTCATAAATCTTCGCGCGCGGGATCCCTGAATATTCATGGAGTTCCCTGGCGCCGGCTTCATTAAGTTTCACCAGGCCGATGTATGCTTTTGCTTCATTTTCCGTAAAACCGATCTTCATGAAATTTTTTACAAGTTCGCTTTCTTCCGTATCTCTCCCCCCGTATCATCACGTTTTTCTGTTCCCCGGAACGCACCGTGATCTTTGCCGGTCATGTTTTCAGTTGTTTCCGCATGTTTTCAACTGTTTTCCGGTCATGTTTTCAATTGTTTTCCGCATGTTTTCAGCTGTTTTCCGGTCATATTTTCAGCGGTGTTTCCGTTCATGATCTCAATCATGATTTTTGATTATGTTACTCTGTACGTAACAACATTATTATATAGTTTCTTTGTCCTTATGCCCACCATCTCTGAATCCGGAAATGACCGGCATTTTTCACAGACATCACACAGACGTGTCAGTCCCTGAAGAATTTACCGTTATTTTCCCGTTCATGACTTATGGTTTATATACATCCTGCATACTTCTTTTTTAGTCTGCAGTCATGCCGCATGGCAGAGACGGACTTACGCTTTTCACAATGATGTTGCCGTCCGGTTCATCTCTGTATCATGATGTTTCAAAAATGAGGTCGTATCATGGCGTTTTCACTTCGTGATCTCTTCGGAAAACTCGGAATATTCATCCACGACAATCGTTGGGCTGTCTTCTTCATTTTCATCCTGATGATCTTTGTCAGTATTCTCGGAGCGTCATTGATCACGATGAGTACCGGTATGGATACATATGTCAGTAAAGATTCCAAGATGTATCAGGATCTGGATCTCTACAAAGATTCCTTCAGCACGGAATCAATCGTCGTGATGATCGAGGGGCGCGACGTCCATGACCCGGCCGTCCTGAAAGCGATGGAAAGGACGGAAGACCTGACGAAAAACATTCCCGGCGTCTCTTCTACCGTGAGTCCGGCGACTTTGGTAAAAGCTGTCAATAACGCCGTCAACGGGCGTTCTGAGATTCCCGGCACGGCCGAAGAAGTCGAATACCTCATGAGCCTGTCCCCCGATACTTTTTCCAATCTCATATTCGATGATACGCACTGCCTCCTGCTTGTCAGCTACGGCAACATCACCGAAGAACAGAAAAAAGATATCCTGAAAGCAACGCAGGACGCTGTTGAATTTGCCGGATATCCGGCCGGCTATTCTGTCATCGTCACAGGCTCTGCGGCGCTGACGAACGATATGCAGGTCAAAATGGGAACCAACATGAGCACACTCCTGGCTCTTGCCGTCGTTCTCATGATCGTTGCTCTGTTCTTCGTCTTCAAAGGCGTCCGCTGGAAGCTTTTCCCGCTCGCCGTCGTCCTTCTGGGTATCATCTACTCATTCGGTTTCATGGGATTTATTCATCTCCGGATGACGATGGTCTCCATGGCCGCTTTCCCGATCCTCATCGGTCTCGGTATCGACTATGCCATTCAGTTCCATAACCGCATGGAAGAGGAACTCCGCAGATCCGAAAGCTACAAACAGGCCGTCTGCGCGACTGTCGGCAACCTGGGCCCTGCCGTTATGTCCGCACTCATCGTGACATGCGTCAGTTTCATTTCTCTTCTGACGTCCGCCGTCCCGATGATCCGCGACTTCGGTTATCTCCTGATCATCGGCTGTATCCTCTGTTATATTTCCGGACTTTTCTTCGGTGTCGTCTCCATCATGTTTTTGGACAAATTATCCGTGCGTATCAAAAAACAGAAGATAAAAACAGGAAGAAGTCTTTTCCCGCTGTCCTTCCTCTTTCCGGAACGTATGGCCGCGCCCCAAAAAGAAACAGACACGTCCGCAAAAAAGAAAGACAACATCATCGTCAGGATTCTCGGCGCGCTTGTCGATCTGACGCTCCGCTATAAACTTCTGATCATCATCATGGCTCTTGCCACCGGCCTGACCGGATGGTATGTCGACTCGACCATCCCCGCCGAAACGGATTCAAACACTTACATCCCTCAGGACATGGCGTCTCTGATCCATTTCCGTCACATGAACACCGTCATGGGCGGCGACGGCGCATTCAATCTGATCATCACGACAGACGACATCGCCTCCCCGGAAGTCCTCAAATGGATGGATGATTTTGCGTCATACGAAGTCAGCAATCAGGTTTATGTGATCAGCTCCGAAAGCATCGTCGACGTCGTCAAACGTTACAACAACGGCACGATCCCCGACACACGCGAAGAGATCCTCGCGATCTATGAAACGATACCGCCGGAAACGATGGCCGGCTATTCCAGAGGAAACACGATGCTCCTGCTGAACCTGAACGTCGGCACGGCTTTCAATGATCTCCCGATGGAAGGTGTCAAATCTCTCCTCCTGATCATCGAGGATGACCTCGAATGGAGAAGCCCGCCTGCCGGAACGAGCGTCACGGTGACGGGAAGCTCTGTCCCGCTGACCGAACTTCTGGGATCTCTCCTCAGCGGCAGAACGCAGCAGACGGTGATCGGCCTGATCCTCGTACTTGTCTCTCTCTATCTCATTTACAGAGACATTCTCAAAGCGCTGGCGCCGCTCATCCCGATGATCGTCGTTATCGGCTGGTCCGGCATCGTCATGTATGCCTTTGATATCGTCTACACGCCGATGACAGCCGTTCTGGGCTGTATGATCCTGGGTGTCGGCTCGGAATATTCCATTCTCCTGATGGAGCGTTTCTATGAAGAAAAACCCAAATCCGCTTCTTCGGCAGAAGCGATCCGGACAGCCGTGACAAGTACCGGTATCGCGCTTGTCGTCTCCGGTACGACAACGATCTTCGGTTTCCTGGCGCTCGTTGCATCCGATTTCCCGATCATCGGCAGTTTCGGAACAGTCACTGTCATCAATATGCTGACAACGCTCGCTGCATCCTTCATCATCTTCCCGTCGCTGATCGTCTCTCTGGACAGACTGCGCGGTCTCAGCCTCAAAAACATCTTCTCCGCATCCCGCGGGAAAAAAGAAAAAGGAGATGTGACCCATGAAATCTGACACTCTGTTATATCATTTAAAAAAATGCGCTGTCGCGGTCCTTGTCCTTCTCATCTTTATGAGCTGCACGGGCCTCGCCTCGGCTGCTTATGACTACCTGCCTGTTGTCGGATCAGATACAGAAGATTATTACCGCGGTTACGGTGAACCGGAACTTCACGGATATCTTGCCGGCAATTATGAATTCAGCAAGGGAGAAAATGCCACTCTCCGTATTGCGCTGGCCAACAACGGAACGCTCGAAAAGATCGTCGTCCGTAAAGGCGTCGGAGATATTTCAGACAAACTGAATTATAAAACTGCGCTCGTTGACGGTTCCGCCGACAAGGCTGTCGTCGTGACGGCCGAAGAGCTTCTTGAATACCAGGCTGAAATGAATGATCTCAATGCGCTGGTCAACCTGTCCATGAAAGAAATGTCTTACGAAGCAGACAGAGTCAATGCCCTCTCCATCTATGCAGAACTCGTGTCTCCGACAACGCTGATCGAGATCCCCTCAGACGCTGAGATCTGTTACGTCAGTTCCGTTCCCATGGGAAGTTTAAGCGTGATCTCTTTCCCGGTCAACATCGACAAAAAGATCCCTGCCGGGAATTATACACTCAATCTTGTCGTCGATTATCAGTTCATCAACAATGTCCTCATGTACAAGGCCGGAAACAAAACGGAGCTGACGACGACTTTCCTGACGGATGCCGACCATACCGTTGAATATGCCGACAGATCCGTCATCATCCCGATAGAGATCCGGATCAAAGAAAGTCCGGTCTTTGAAGTCACAAACGTCGACGGCAATCTCGTATCCGGAAAAACGAGCCGGATCGACGTGACTTATTCCAATACCGGCGACGCTGTCGCCCATGATGCGGAAGCCAAGATCTCTCTGATGAATCCGCTTTCATCCGACAGTGTCAGAGCCTATCTCGGAGATGTCGCACCCGGCGAATCCGTCACGGTCTCATACAACATCACCGCCGACAAAAGTTCCTCGATCGAGAAAACATACGGTATCAGCTCCGATATCCGTTATTATGATGATAACGGAGATCTGAAGATGTCTTCTTCCATGAGGGTAAATCCGGAAATGACACTCGGAAAAGACTATTTCACGCCGAAAAATGTCGTCCTTGTCCTCGCAGCTTTCTGTATCCTCTACATTGCTGTCGTCGGTATCAAAAAGGCAGCAGGCAGAAAGAAAGGCAGATCCGGCGGGAAAAAAGAACAACGATCTTTTTTCCTGATGTGCTTCATTCCGCATTTACATAAAATCCGTCAGATACGATTCTCTGACCGGATCATTCCTTTAATTTACATTGCCTGCCGGGGCCGAAAAAGGCCGCAGTACTGAACACCCGTCAGTTACAATCTGACACCTGAACAATCTGATAATTCAAACCACATGACCGCTTAAAAAATCTGATCCGAAACCGGTGAATTTTATGATCGCAAAAATCAGAAATTTTGTTCTTATTTCCGTTATCCTCACGGCTTTTGTCGCCGGCGCCGCCGCGACAGGCTCTGATGATTTCTATTACGGTGATCTGGATAAAAATTACTATTCTTTCTACGGAGGCCCTGAGCTGTCCGTCGTCGTCCTCGGCAGCGGAGAAGTTTCCAGAGGAAACACATCCGCCGTTCAGTTCAACATCATAAACAACGGCATCATCCAGGGTTTCAAAACCGAAAAAGAAGTCGACGAAATTTCTTCTGTCGATGACCAGCTCGATCTGACGATCCAGAATATGGAAGTTGAAAATGTCAAAATGATCACGACGGCCGTCGGCATCACGGCTGAACTCATTTCAGACAATCCCGACATCAAGGTCAAAACAGGCACCCAGAACGTCGGTTCCCTGCCGGCCGGATCAACGACCTCCTCGCCGGTCGCATACACCATTGAGATCGGAAAGAACGTATCCTCCGGCGAATACAACATGACGATGAAAGTGACTTACAAGCACCTCCGCAATGTCATTTACTCCGCCGATGCCATTGAAAGTTCCAAAGGATCCCTTGCAGGCATTCGCAATCTGAATGCATCCTACTGGTATACGGATGTGACCCGGGAACTTCCGGTAACGATCAGAGTCAAAAACGAGACGAAATTCGAGATCGTCAACGTTGAATCCGATCTCAGCCTCTCCGAGACCGGTCTGATCAAAGTCACATACAAGAACGTCGGTGAAGAAACGGCGTCCCTTGCGACTGCCCGTCTGAGTACGGCCAAGCCGTTCAGTACGACGGACGACCAGTCCTATCTCGGAACGATCGGACCGGGACAGACGGCTGTTGCTTCTTTCAAGATATCGGTCGACAAAGATGTCGCGATCGCTGACAAACTATACAATATCAACAGCGAGATCCTTTATGAAGATGAATACGGAAACCAGAAGACTTCAGACACCCTGAAGATCAATGTCTCCGTACCGCCGAAAGAAGAAAGCAATACCAAAATCTACATCATCGCAGGTATTGTCATTCTTGTCATCATTATCGCAGCGGTCATCATCGTCAAAAACAGAAAAAACAAATCCGGCAGCGAAAACAACTGACCGGATGATCAGAACAGGCTGTTTCCGGGATCTTCCGGCAGATGAGACTGCCCGTCTCTGATGCCGGAAACGCCCCCGGATCCGTCTGCCGGAATCCGGCTGTCTCCGTCCGGTTCACCGGAAATCCTGCATACCGCAGATATCCCGAATCTCTTTTTTATCCCGGAAAAACGGAGCGCGCCGTTTTTCCGAAACCTTTCCTTTTTATATCCAAAATGTCTTTTAAGAAACCGGAGAAATTTTTATGGATGCAGATATTATCGGATTCGTTAACGGAAACCTGACGCGTCAGAAGATTCTGGAAGTTCTTGAAAACCCTGTCGCGCCGATGGATGCCAAAAGGATCAGCAAAACGCTCAGACTGGCTCCTCTGATCGTCAGCAGATCTCTTGCGGAAATGGAAGAAAAAAAGCTCATTGTTTCGGAAAATTCTTATTATTCTCTGACAGAAGACGGAAAAGAAACCCTTCAGTTTGTCCGTATGCTTCTCTGACAGTTCCGGGAAAGATACGGATTTCCGTGCCGGGAATGAAAATCATTATCTGTGAATGTATAAACATGAAAAGAAAAGGCCATGACCTCTCCTTTCATGTTTATGATCCGTTTTCCTTTTG
>JAGAEB010000135.1 GCA_017613335.1 Methanosarcinaceae archaeon | reverse complement strand
GTCACAAGTGAAAACACAGTGAAGTCACAAGTGAAGTCACAAGTGAAAACACAGTGAAGTCACAAGTGAAGTCACAGTGAAATCACAGTGAAGTCACGTTTCTGTTTTTCCGGATGTGGTATCGCATCATTTGTGCATGACGGTGCAGACAGGCAGTCCCGTGATCTCAACGACGTCGCTGTTGTCCGGGCTGTGGATGATCATCTGTCCTTTTTTGAGGTACGGGATGCGTTTTTCGTATTCTGCGGGGATGTTGACGGCTTTGATCGCGGCGTCGTTGCTGAGGTTGAGGACGATCTTTGTGTTGATCTGTTTGAGGATCTCTTTTTCGATATCCTGCGGGTCCTGCGTGATCAGGAACAGGCCGAGGCCTTCTTTTCTGCCCTGTTTGGCGGCTTCGGCGAATTTGCTGATGATCTTTTCGGACTGGATCCCTTCGGCCTTTGAGAGGTAGCGGTGGGCTTCGTCGAGAGCCAGGATGATCGGTGTGTTTTTGATCGTTTCATTGCCGGACGTGCTGAGCTTGTTGTCGACGATGATGGTCATGATGACGAGGACGATGAGGTCGCGGATGCGGGATGAACTGATATATTCTGTCGGGAAAACGCTGACTCTGCCGTCTTTGAATATTTTTCCGAGGATGTCCGTGACGGCCGGTGCGTCCTGATCGAAAATGCGTTCATATGTCCGGTTAAGGACTTTTCTGGTGATGCCGCCGTAAGATGATTCGTGTATCTTTCCGGACTCTTCCGTGTAATACTGTTTTGTTGCCGGATCTTCGACGAAATCGCGGAAACCCGAATATGCCGGAACGGTTCCGGTGTCTTTGGCCGATCTGAAATAATCCGCCAGGAGAAGTTCTGTTCCCATTTTCTGGTTGTCCGTCAGTTCGGAGACTTCAAGGATCCACGGATTTTTCTCAACGAAGGAGAACGGGATCGTGAATTCGATCTGCTCCGCCAGAGAGCGTCCTCTGTACTTCTCGCCTGTCACTTTTGCTGTAAAGGTACGGGTATCCTCAACGCCGCCGAAAGCGATGTTTTCAGCGTCGAGACGGCGCTTCGTATCTTCTCCGATCTCAGGGTTGTCTTCAAAGATCTGGGAATATTCGTCCTGCGGATCCATGAGGACGAGACATGGTCTTTTCCGGACGGCGTGATCCGCGCGCAGGCGGTATCTGTTGTCATCGCCCATGAACTGGCGGAGGATGTTCTTCGTCAGGAAAGTCTTTCCGGTGCCGGTGCTGCCGCAGACGAGCATGTGGCGGAAGATGAGGGGGTCGCCGGCCGTGTAGTCGTTCCTCAGATAATAGGCGACCGTCGGCGGATACGCATGTGTCCGGACGATCTCGCCGCCCACGCTCAGGTGTCCCAGGAAAAGGCCGCTTTGAGGCAGATTCAGGCCTGTCCGGATCATGTCTTTGTCCCGGACCGGCAGGATCGAGGCATTCGGCGACGGGATCCTGTCCGTCATCCGTCTCAGGCGGGTGTTTCCTTTTCTGTAGAGGATGCAGATCGGATCCAGATAGACAAGGAATTTGTAATCGTCTTCGCTGATGCGGCTTTTCTGACCGGCGATCATGCGCCCGGCATGGATCTCGTTGGCATCGTCGGAAATGTACTGCTGGCAGTACCGGATCTTTCCGATACGCGCGAAAAGATCTTCGGGACCGGATGAGGATGCATCATACGGAACAGTCACATAGCCGCCCAGACGCACATCGCTCCGTCTGTTGACGGTGATATAGCCTACGATCTCGGCGCCGAGATCCGTGATCTCGAGCGGCGCGATGCCGACCGTCACGATGCCGTATGCATCGCCTGCAGCCGATGGGACCGTCTCGTTTCCGCCTGAAAGATCCGCGATGCCGGAAAGCCCGGATGCGCCGGAAAAAACGTCATCGCCTGAATATTTTCCGGAAACATTCCCGGAAACTCTCTCGGAAATATTTCCCGGGTCCGTTCCGGGATCTTTTCCGGACAGACGGACGGAAATATCTTCCGAAACAGATCCGGAAGACTGTCCCTGATATTTATTCAGTTCGTGTTCAAGTTCTTTTTCAAGTTCGGAAAGATCGTCATCAGTGTCCTGATCTTCAGGGCGGAAGATATCGTCACCGAAACCGTCACCGGGATCGTCATAAAAGGTATCTGAAGTCATTTTGTCAACCCATCGGAAAAATCATTTTGTCAACTTGTCGGAAAGCCTTTTGTCCTTCTGTCTGAAAGAAAACGGGATCATTTTGTCAGCCCGGAAGAAATCATTTTGTCAACCCGCCGGAGATCATATTGCCGATCCTGCCGGGAATCAGCCGGATCGCCGCGCCGTAAATTTCTGCGCCGCCGCATCGGAAGTCGTTTCCGTCGCCCCATCTGATCTCATTGTATCCGGTGTCGACCGCCAGTCCCCGGAACATGCTGCGAATGGTGTTTTTTTCAGCAACGCTTATCTTGGCGAGCGTGTCTGCATGGGAGATCGCTTCGGGAACGGGGCCGAGGGAGAGTTCCAGGAGAACTTTCTGCGTGATCGCCTCGCGGATCCGGTCGTCACGGATGAGGCCGTAAGGCGCTTCTGCTTTGAAGATGACAGGGCGTCCTTCGATATATGTGCAGACAGCAAAGAAAGCCAGTGTATAATCTTCCGGACTGAACTGATGCCTCACGGGAATGTCGGAGAGATTTCCGTTTTTGAAAATGTCGTCATAAAGAATGCCGGGGCGGATGAACCAGTTCGTGTAGGCGAGACGGTCGCTGTCGGGGATCGCCCGGCCGGGAATGTCATCCGCGTCCAGGAGCGCTTTGAACATCTGGCCGTCCGTTGACCAGGGAATGTTCATTTTCTGACCGGCATCGTCTTTGAGATTCTGAACGATCTTCCTGTCTGCGGGATTTTTGACGAAGCCGAAATAAGGGATCTTGTGCGCCATGAAAAAATCCGCGATCGAGACGTAATTCTGAAGGATCTTCTGAGCGGCGGGGTCGTAGCGCAGGCAGAAATTATCGGAATCGGCCGGTGTGTCGGCAAGCCTGAAAAGGAGCTGTTTGGGATAGACCGGCCCGTCCATGATGAAAACGCCGGACGGGTCAAGATCGGGCAGGAGCCAGAGAATGTGCTCCGATTCGGCCAGATACATGGAAACGTCGTGGACCGTGCCGGAGATCCAGGATTTCAGGACGGCCGGGTCGATCGATATGAGGACGCTGCGTGCGTTTCCGTCATCGAAATATTTCCAGGGGACCTGAAGACTGTCGGATCCGGCAAAAAACGGGGATGTTTCCGGTGCGGGATCTCCGCCGTCTTCCGGGCTGCCTGAGATCAGATCTTCAGCCGACATGAGAGGCGCAGCGTTTCCGGAATAAAAGGACGGCGCGCCGGGGATCATGTCGCGGTCTGAGGCATAAACGCCGCAGACGATCGTTTTTTTGCGGCGCAGACCGGCGTTTCCGGGGACGGATGAGATCACTGCGTGACAGATGTCTATGAAAAGGCCGCAGTCGAACGGGATCGGATTCGTGCTGCCGCTGTCGCAGGCATAGACGGGGCCTTCCGGAACGCTTTCCTGCCCGATCGTCCGGAGAGCTGTTTCTTTTTTGCTGACGCATCTGCGAAACGGCGTTCCGACGGCTTCGAGGATCGTTCCGGATCCGCTGAGTAGCGTGAGCATATCGAAGATATCCGTCAGATGCCCGGCATTTCCGGAACCGGGCGCGGAGAATTCGATCTCCCGGGCGATCTGAAGGATCTCCTGCATGTGGACAGGTTCAAGAGTCATGATCGGTAAACGGTTTATGAAGTATTTACAGTTGTGTTTATGAAAAACCGTGACGCCGGCGTCAGTGTCTCTTTTCCCGGATCGGGACAGGCCGCCGTCGGCCTGTGTTTTCTCCTGATCGGGATAAGCTGCCGTCGGCCTGTATTTTCTCCGGATCGGGATAAGATGCCGTCAGCCTCTGTTTTTCCGGAAGCCGGATTCGCCGTCGTCGACGCTGTTGATGATGTGTCTGAGCGCCAGGATCTGAAGGCTCCGGAAAGCCAGGAAGACGAGCGTGATGATCCCGAGAACGGCGACGATGATGCCCATGGCTTTCGGGGCGTATGATTCGTAGTAGCTGACGGAGACGGCTGCAGCATCGTTCCATTGGAGAAGGGTCGTTCTGTCTGCCTGTCCGATATTCAGATCGGGTTTCGGGGAGGCTTTTCCGAAGATGCGGCTTCCGGTGCTGACGCCTTCCGGGAGGATGATGCGGACGGCTTCCGATCCG
The DNA here is from genome assembly GCA_017613335.1 of Methanosarcinaceae archaeon. Classification (GTDB taxonomy): domain Archaea; phylum Halobacteriota; class Methanosarcinia; order Methanosarcinales; family Methanosarcinaceae; genus Methanofrustulum. Next base: position 669 of record JAGAEB010000135.1, on the reverse strand, counting down.
TCGTTGACGGTGATCGTGTTCCCGACGGGGACGCTGAGTGTGTAGCAGACGATCCCGGTGAAATTGCCTGTCGTTTTGATGTATCTTCCGGAATTGTTTTTGCTGATCTCGTACGGAACAGTGACGTAGACCGGACCTGAGGTGATGCCGTAAAAAGACGACATCGTCGGCGTCAGATCCTCCGACTGGATGAAAACGACATCGGAGACTTTTGTCGAGAAGAAAAAATCCCCCGTTGAGCCGGATGAGACAGGGATGACGGAGAGATCGGTGACGGAACGGACGACATAAACGGAAGATCTGTCGTCTGAAAGCGTGTAAGTCCCTGTGTTCCGGAGGCGGATGTTTCCGTCTTTGTCTGCCGGGAAATAGGGGTCGATGATGTATCTGTCCGCGCTGTCCGGGGTTTCTGCCGGCGGAAAAGCGCCGTAAACGATTGCGTCCGCCGATGTTTCTGTCGTTTTTTCCGCGCCGGACGTGATCGCCCCGGAGATGCCGGAAGTTCCGGAAGTTCCGGAAGTTTCTGAAATTCCTGATGTTCCGGCACTGCCTGACGGCGAGGAAGTGTTTCCGTAGATGTAATCATACAGATTCTTCCCGTCGGACAGTGTATCGTTTTCGGCACCGAACGGAACGCCGTGGATGAACCAGGACATGGTGAAGAACGTC
>JAGAEB010000134.1 GCA_017613335.1 Methanosarcinaceae archaeon | reverse complement strand
GACATAAGCAATCGTTCCTTTTTGTTCAAACCTTGGAAATGATTGCTTTCTTTTTATATTATCGGGTGGTGCGGCTCGGTATTGAAGTCAGCATTTTCTGCTTTTCTTTGATTTTCTGCTTTTCTTTGATTTTCTGCTTTTCTTTGATTTTTCTGCTTTTCTTTGATCTTTTTCTGATTTCTCTGCTTTTCTCATGATTTTCTGTTTTTTCCGGTTTTTCTGCTGAGGTATGACACGCTTAAACATAGCATATATTAATGAGAACTTCTTTTTAACACCCGTCAACAAGGTCTCATCACAAAGGTGTCTATCATGATCTACAATTTCAGAGATGAAAAAACCGAAAAAATGGACAGAGCGTCCATGAAAGCGCTTCAGCTCGACCGTCTTAAAAAAGCCGCAGCACGTGTTTACGCCAACGTTCCGTTTTACAGAAAACAGTTCGATGCTGTCGGCATGAAGCCGTCTGACATCAAGTCACTGGACGACATCAGAAAACTTCCGGGAACCTACAAAAAAGATTTCGCCGACAACTACCCGTTCGGTCTTTTCGCGGCGCCGCTCGATGATATCGTCAGGATCCACGCTTCTTCCGGAACGACCGGAAAACCGAAGATCGTCGGCTACACGCAGAACGACATCGACACCTGGGCGGATCTTGTCGCCAGAAACTTCACGATGGTCGGCCTCACTAAGAAAGACATCTTCCAGAATTCCGTCAATTACGGCTTCTTCACCGGCGGTCTCGGCATCCACTACGGTATTGAAAAACTCGGCGCCATGGCCGTTCCGTCCGGAACCGGAAACACGATGCGCCAGCTCGAAATGATGATCGATTTCGGCGTCACGGCGCTCCACTGCACACCGTCCTACGCCCTGTACCTGGCAGAGACCGCTGTCGAAAACGATATCGTGGACAAACTCAAGCTCAAAACCGGTGTTTTCGGCGCAGAACCCTGGTCTGAAAAAATGAGAAGAGATATCCAGGATATGCTCAACATCAACATCTACGACAGCTACGGCCTTTCTGAAATGTTCGGACCGGGCATCGCCTTCGAATGCCCCGAGCAGGACGGCCTCCACATCTGGGACGACCATTTCCTCGTTGAAGTCCTCGACAAGAACGGCGAACAGGTCTCCGAAGGCGAAAAAGGAGAACTCGTTCTCACGTCTCTGACCAAAGAAGGTCTCATCATGATGAGATACCACACAGGCGACATCACGACGCTCCTTGAACCGGAATGCGAATGCGGCAGAACATCCACCCGTATCTCCAGAATGGTCGGACGCGCCGACGATATGATGGTCATCCGCGGCATCAACGTCTTCCCGACGCAGATCCAGGAAGTCATCGCCAAGATCCCCGAAGTCAGCAACCAGTACCAGATCATCCTCACCAAGAACGAGAAAAAACTCGATGAGATCACCGTTGAAGTCGAACTTGAACAGAAAGCCTTCACAGACGACCTCATGCAGGTCGAAGAGATCCAGGCGAAAGTTGCCGAACAGCTCCAGATCGTCCTCAACATCCGCGCCAACGTCCGCCTCCTCGAACACGGCAGCATCGAAAGAACGGGCGGAAAAGCCAAGAGGATCATCGACATGCGCCCCAAAATGTGAATGTGTGAATGACTGCTGAAAAAAGAAAATACAAAAAATATTCCCGCGCCGCCGGACAGGGGCGCGGGATTTATCTGAAAAATCATTTTTCTGTTCTGAACTTCCGGATCGCTTCTGTCTTTCTTCCGGAAGGCCTCAGAACTTATTCTTCATCTGCAGACTGTATCAGAGACAGCACCCGTTCCGGATCGACTTCTTCATTCAGAAGAACATTCACAAAGCCATCTCCTTCCGGATCCAGCTTTCCGCAGGGAAGGACGACATAATGCTCCGGACCGATGTCTTTGATCGATCCGTTGTCTTTCACAAGATACAACATCGTTTTTTCACCGATCGCGAAATCATTCGGATTGAAGATATCTTCCATCCGGAAAAAACCAATCGTTCCGCCGAAAGAACGGATGACGATCTCATCTGAATCAATATCGCTCTTTAAGACATCGCTCACGGAAAATACGATATCCGTATAGATCATCTCGTCAGGTTCCCGATCATTGAAGTATTCATAAACCCGCTCACCGTTCTCGTCAACGGATTCAACGAATCTGACGCCGTCGGGCTGTCTGCCGTCTTCAGTGCTCCATTTCGGTTCCTCTGCCGAAACGACATTTCCGACAACGATCAGATCGCTTTTTTCCGTCAGGGTTTCATAATCGTAATGTGCATACGATATGTTGGACAGAGTTATGACGTTATAAGGCGACACATGTCTCCTGCCGATATCTTCCCTGATCTTCTGATTCTGAAACGCAGTCACAGCTTCCTGATATTCTGATGATCTTCTGATATCTTCCCGACTGTCTGTCGTTATTGTCACAGATGTGATCTCAATGTTTGAAAAGGGACCCGACACCAGAAGCATTCCGTCATCCTGGACGTATCCTGTAAAAATATAGTATCTGCCGACTTCAGGAAGCGAATCGTTATCGTGAAGTGTCAGCCGTTTGCCGTCTTTGCTCCAGCCGCCCGCCTTTTCGACAGGGATGGAATGATTCGTGACCAGGTCGCCTTTGATGTTTTCAGGAACCGTGATCATATAGTTCGTGTGGGGTGTCGTGACTTCTTTTTTCCCGATTCCGATTTCATTTTCGATCATGACCGGGAATTTATATGATGTCCCCGTCATTTCGTCGACACGGCCGACGAACACATGATCCGCATCGCCGATACGGGCCGCGGGATCATAGATGTCAATGATGTAAAACGCTTCAAGGACATTGATGCCGGGATCATCCGATCCCCGGCCGGTCACACCGGAAAAGTTTCCGGCGTGAATCGCCGCTGCCAGGACCGCGCCCATGATCAGGACGCCGGCAACGGCTAAAAAGACTGTTTTTTTAATATTCATTGTTTTTCACCTCAGCACCGCGCCCGGTTCGTATTATCCGTGATGCGCGTGTTGAATGCACATTTTCCTTCTTTGAAGGTGTTTTTGTATGCAGTCATTTTTTATTATACACAACATATGTTTGTCATTTATTCGCCCGGCTTTTGAACGATATTCCTGCTGTTGATTATTCCCGGGATGTATTATTACATCCCGCCCGTTTTACTGATCCTGACGACCGGCCGTCATTCTCCTGTTTTTATCCATGAGCACATATTCCTGAGCCAGAAGACCGCCGTCTTCTGTCTGTCCTTCAGTATTGCGGAACACGATAAACGGCATCATAAAAACGGGAGCTGTCGGCGCCCGTACATTCATGATCAGAGCAAATTGGGATTCTTCCGTTTCAGCCGGAAGATCTCCGTAAACACGTGTCAGTTTTTTTCCGCGATAATGTGACGGAACGGAAAATTTCATCATCGGACATTTCTCACAGGGGATCGTGTTTTCATCGACAGCCGGAATCCTGATGACCGTTTCTTTGTTCCCCGACCCGTAAACGGCATATGCCGATGCTTTTCCTGTGTCGAAGACACCGTTTCCGGCTTTTGCTTCGATCGTGCAGGGTGCGATCATGAAGACAGGCGCCCTGACATCGACAGACCATCCGATCACGCCGGATTCCGGAAAAGAAGTATTCCCGTCAGAAATCGTGATGTCACAGGATCCCCGTTCCGGAAAAAACAGCGGCAACGCAAAAAGCGTGAAGATCCATGAAAAAACGAGGATAAGGATCATCAGCGCAATGAGGGAAGGGGATTGATCTTTTTGAGTCCTGTCTTTTTGAGTCCTGCCTTTTTGAGTCCGATCATTTTGAGTCATAAGAATCCGCCATTCATAGATACAGACAAACGCTCTCTTTATATTAATATATTTATATTTATACATACATCCTGTTATATCGCGGTTCTTTCTCCTGTTCTTTACAACTTCACGAGATGATCTCCATGAAAAAATATATTGACAGCCTTTCTGCAGAGACAAAAAGATCTCTTTTCGATCTTTTTCTTTTTGCGGCGGCAATGACTGTTCTGTGGGCAACAAACAAGTATCCGCCGGTATTTTCCGGCTTTTCTGTATCGGTTGCCGTTGTGATCATCTATTGCGCCGTCTTCGGAAAATTATTTCATTTCAGGCCGGCGCATGTGATATACGGCATCGTATTTGCAGGCGGCATCAGTCTGTTCCTTCCGGTCATGTGGTTCCTTCAGGGTCCATGGGAAACAGACCCGACGCTTCCTGATCTTCCGGTCGGGATCTATTATGCCCTGCTGACGTTTCTGTATCTCATCGCCGTTACATTTGTGCAGACAGTCTGCGATCCGTCCGTAAAGGAAAACAGAACATCGCTTTTCACAGCCGCTGCCGTTCCGGCCGTTTATATGACCGCTGCCGCGGTCATCTGCTCTTCTGAACATTATCTTTACATTCAGTTTCTCATGGAAACGGCCTCTCTGACGGTTTTCCTGTCAGTGATCACAGGTGCGGTTTATGCCTGCCTGTATCGTAAAATACCCTCACCGAAAGCCTTCGGCTTTCTTCCGGTCTCTCTCATTGCCGTCATGCTTTTGTCTTTTGTCATTTTATCATATCTGACGAACGGCCCTGCCGGCAGATTCATGATCCCTGACACTTCATGGATCTATTATCTGTGCACGGCTGTCACAGCCGGCCTGTATGTTGCCTTTTTCAGACTCGCCGGAAAAGCGGTCAGTCTGATCAGAGAACAGAACGGCCGTTAAAATCCGTAAATGGTTTCCCGGACAGAAAAAAACAGACAGACACATCAGTCTGCAGATGCAGTGACGCACAGGAGCATACAGCAGGATGCATGATAAAAACAAGTTGTGCAGACGAAAAACACACAAAAAAGCCGGATAAACACAATAAAAAAGCCGGATAAACACAATAAAAAAAGCAGGATAAACACAATAAAAAAAGAGGGATAAACACAATAAAAAAGCAGGATAAACACAATAAAAAAAAGGCCGGTGTCACATCAGTCACACCGGCCTTTTTTATGAATTCTGCATGATCAGAGACTGATCATTTGTTGAATTTGATGTCGCCTTTCTCGATGAGGACGCTGAGGTCTTCAAGGGTCAGACGGCCGTTCTTTTCGAGTTTTTCCTTGGCGCTGTCGTGGTTCCTGTCGAGTCTCTTCTCGTCTTTGGCTTCCTGGACGGCTTTGGATCTCTCCAGATAGACATCGAGTTCCATGCGGTTTGCCGCAATGCTCTTTTTCAGCGGATCGATCTTTGCGGTGATCGGCTTCGTGAGCGTGTACTTCTCAGTCAGTCTTCTGTGGCAGTCGTCGGCCTCTTTGCGCATTTCATCGACTTTGCGGTAGCCTTCGATCATTTCCAGATGGTGTTTCTGGGATTCTTCGGAAAGTTTCTTGATCTCGGCGGAAAGTTCGTCGTTGCGCGCATAGACGTCCTTTGCGTTGTCGTAAGTCTCCTGGATCTTTTTGTGGAGTTCGTTCGCTTCTTTGGCGGCGTTCATCCTTTCCGGATATTTCATGAGTCTTTCAAAGATCTCTTTCTCGCGGTCAAGCGGCATGTCCGCTTCGGTGAAGGATTTCAGATCTGCCTGATAGCGTTCGGTCAGGCTTTCGCAGGTGCCTTTGGAAACAGCGTTGAATTCGTCTCTCTTGGCTTTCATTTCGACGATGGCGCCGGAACGGGCCTTTGAATCTGCAAGGACGGTCGCTCTCTCTTTCTTGAGTTCGGCGATCTTTGCGTTGATCTCATCGCGGGCGGCACGGCTCTTCTGGGCAACGGCGGAAAGCTCACGGACTTTTCCGTTGAGTTCGTCTCTCTGTTTCTTAAGGTCTTCCGTGTCAGCGCGGTGGTTCTTGAGTTCTCTGAAAACGTTCCTGAGCGCTTTTTCATCGCGTTCGATCGCGCTTCTCAGCTGGTTTGTCTTGTTCTTGATGTCATTGTCGGACATGGATGCCATGTTCCTGCGGACTTCAGCCATGCGCATTTCCATCAGTTCGGCATCATTTTTGAGGATCTGCTTTTCAGCTTCTTCCTCGGAAACAGGCTGTTTTTCGGCCGGCGCCTCTGAAACAGCTTCTGCTTTTTCAGCAACGGCTTCTGCGTTTTCAGCGACAGCTTCCGTGTTTTCAGCAACGGTTTCTGTGTTTTCAGTGACAGCTTCCGTGTTTTCAGCGACAGCTTCTGCATTTTGGATAATTTCTTCGACCATTATGTCACCTCAGATTCCTTTCCAGTATTCGAGAGCGTCCTTGTGGCTGAGGATCCTTCTGCCGAGCCATTCGTATCTTTTGGCGTCGCTCTTTGCCTCTGCAGGACTCTTCTGCGCGGCAGCCTCTGCCGCGGCTTTCATCTGGGCTTTTTTGGCGTTTTCGTCTTCAAGGATTCCGTAAAGGACTTTGCATGCTTCAAAGGCATTGTCAAGATTTGCGCGGATCTCTTTGGCTTTTCCGGCATCTGTATCAAGGCCTTCGATATCATCTGCGGCGGCATTGTACAGTTTTTCCTTGTCTTCGAAAGTATCATCTTTCTTCTGGGAGTTGAAGTCTTTGACTTCGGCGATGATCTTTTCAATGTCTTTTCTGTTCCTTGAAACGTCGTCCTGGGAAACACTGCCGAGAGACTCTTTAAGAGCTTCAAGCTCTTTGATGACCGCGTCAGCGTACATGTTCTTCTTTTCTTCGGCGATCTCCTTCTGAGAGACATCTGCCTCCGTCGATTTCTTAACGCCTGATTCAAGTTCGCTGTTGCGGGTATCGACTGTCTTGGCGAGCTGCTCAAATTCCGCCGTGTAAGTCGCAATGTACTGTTCGTGTTTTGCGATAACGGCTTTGATCAGTTCTTCTTTTCCCATTGTCTGAATGTTGCTGTCAGTTCCTTCCACAATATCACCTGTTTGCCGATAACGGCTCCGGCCGCGTCTGCTGCCGGTACACATGATCCGGATGCTTAAATTTACGGGAAGACCCTGTCATATCACGACAGACGGAATCTTCTCATAAATACAGGACATCCCGGAAAACGCCGGGACGTCTCTTTTCATTTTTATTAAATTATTCTTGAAACAAAATGCCTGATCCTGAAAATCCGGTCTGATGCCTGCCCGGATCCCTTTTCGGATCCCTGCAGGAATTCCTGTCCGGATTTCCGGAAACCGGGCATCCTGAAATCCTGAATTTTAATAAGTTCTGATTAATCCGTAACTTTATATTTAAAATAATCCCTCTCTTTAGAAAACTCTCAAAGTGCCGGATACATGAAAAGCGAAAAATCAGCCGAAACCGTCCCGGGATCAGACAGAAATGATGTCAATGCCGGCAACGCCGGCGAAAAAGAGATCATCTGCCTTCTGACACGCATTTTTTCCGAAAAAAGAACCGCCGTCTTCCGGGGATCCGCTTCCCGCCGCCGGAATTCTTCTGTATCCGGATCCTCCGTCTCATCTCCTATATCCGGATCCTCCGTCTCATCTCCTATATCCGGATCCTCCGTATCGGAATCTTCTGTATCCGGATCCTCTGTTTCTGAACTGATCATCGGTCCCGGAAGCGACGACTGTGCCGTGACGACTTTCCCGTCTGCCCTGCCCGATCCGTCCGCTCCTGCTCTCTCTTTTTTACCCGATCCGTCCGCCGGACCGTCTCTGTCCGGGCGCAGTCAGCCGGTCATGGTCTCGACAACCGATATGCTTCACCGGAAAACCGATTTCCCGGAATCCATGTCTTATTATGAGATCGGCTGGATGTCCGCCGCCATCAACCTGAGTGATGTCGCCTCGATGGGCGCGCGGCCGTCCGCTCTCCTCATTTCGGCAGGCTTTCCGGCTTCCCTTCCGCTTTCCGGGATCGGCGACATCGCAGAAGGCATCCGTGACTGTGCGCACCTCTACGGCGCAGAGATCATCGGCGGCGACACGGACGCGCACGACGAACTGACGATCGTCGGAACGGCCTTCGGTTTTGCCGGCCGGTCAGAGATCCTCAAAAGATCCGGCGCAGAACCCGGCGATCTCGTCTGCCTGACAGGGATCGCAGGCGCCGCCGGCATCGCTCTCGACCGCATTTTCTGCCCCGAAAACAACGGACGCGCCGGAAAAGAAGACTGCCGGGACGATCCGGCAGAGCAGATGACGCACCTCTTTTCCTCTGTCCCGGACGCACATCTCTTCATGCCCTGTCCGCGCGTCTTTGAAGCCCTCGCGCTTTCAGGTGCCGGCATCGTCACATCGATGACAGACACAAGCGACGGCCTTGCGTCTTCTCTCCACGAGATCGGCCGTCAGTCCGGAACCGGATTCGAGATCTGCGAAGAAAAACTGCCGCTGCCTGAATTTTCTTCATCCGGATCCCCGCCGGACGCCGGAAATGAAAGAAATGAAGAAAGAAACGAAAACAACAGGGCACCCGGATCTGCGATGTACGAATACCTGATCAGAAAGGCCCTGTACGACGGCGGAGATTTCGAACTCCTTTTCACGATCCGTCCCGATGAAGGATCACTCAGGAAACTCCGCGAAATTGCCGCATCTTTCGAAGATCTCGTGCCGTCCCTCGGCGGCCGCGGCAGAGATCCCGACCTGTCGCACAAATATCCCGTTCGTTTTTCCGTCATCGGCCGTGTGACAGAACCCGAAAAAGGAATCCGCCTCATCAGAAAAGACAGAAGATCCGAAAAGATAAACCCCGACGGCTACTCTGCCTTCCCCGGAAGATCCTGACCGGATCTCCCGCCGCCGGATTTTCATATATTAAAAAACGCTCCTTCCTTTGCGTTTTCAGTGTTTTCTCACAGTTTTTCACAGTGTTTTTCATACTCGTGTTTCACACTGTTTTTCACAGTGTTTTTCACAGTGTTTTTCACACATGTGTTTCACACTGTGTTTCACACTGTGTTTCACACTTGTGTTTCACACTGTGTTTCACACTGTTTTTCACACTGTTTTTCACACTGTGTTTCACACGTGTTTCACACTGTGTTTCACACGTGTTTCACACTGTGTTTCACACTTGTGTTTCACACTGTGTTTCACACT